>CAZBLZ010000026.1:12474-15655 GCA_964493045.1 uncultured Candidatus Saccharibacteria bacterium | reverse complement strand
CTGCTCGTTTTGTTTCGGTGTATACTGCAATTTTACTGGCATCGAAATTATCGAATGCTTGGAGATATCCATCGCGTTTTTTCAGTATAGTGAGCCAGCTTAGACCTGCCTGGGCACCTTCTAGGTTGAGCATTTCAAATAGTTTTCGATCGTCGTGCATGACGATCCCCCATTCATTGTCGTGGTATTCAGTGAGTAGCGGATCGGTGTCTGCCCAGGTGCAACGAGTGGTAGTCTGTGTCATAGGTGGTATCTTATCAGATCTAGTAGTTACAAAAAACCGCCCCGGATGGGGCGGCTGCAATTCAGGGGATGGTAAGTAGACAATATTGAGACGGCAAAAGAAGGAGTGGGAGTAGAGAGGCCAAATAGGCGTCAATCACTCACCAATTTCCGGTGCCTGCTCAATACTCTCTTCCGGCCACCCCGGCCACTCAGTCAGCTCTGCACGGAGTACTGCCCGGTAAAGATTTGCCTTTCGTAGGAATTGGGCCTGATGCCGAGCAGGTCGATCAGGTCGTTGAAGACGGCGAGTTGCTGCTCCGCGGGGACTGCAGCTTCCTGCAGGTATGTGGCCAACACGAAGGCGGTCTTACGACCTCCATGATTCTCCCTCGATGAAGCGATCAGCTTGCCCAGGACTTGCTCGGTGAATTCGTACGGCCTGCTGGAGTCATTCAGCTCACGGGCGCGGCCATTGGACTGCTCACGTGCGGCCTCCAGGTCTGCTCCTGTTGCAACCAGCTTGACATCCGTACCTCCCGGGATCGAAAGGATGACGTCCAGCCGAGGGGATGCTCCCATGGTTGACCTCTCAGAAGTCGTCTACTTACATCACATTTGTGACGTGCATATAATACAATTTTTTAGCCTTAAAATCAAAACCTTCGATTGGGTTATTTGTTTGCGACCTCATATAGCGCGGCTACGTACATACTCTCAGACCAACCAAGTGGGGTGTTCTCGTTCGCTTCATTAGAATGTGAGAAATAGAGTTCAGGGATCTTACCGTCTTTAGTGACAGTTGCAGTGGCACGATCTAGATAATCTTGAGCTTTCTTAGTGTCGCCGAGTTGTTTGTACGCAATTGCCAGCCAACTCAGGCCGAAACACCACTCAGCTTCTTCGGAGTAGCCGTCTTCGTTTTTGTTGTAGTACTGGTCGAATTTATAACGCAACACACCCTTCTCTTTGACGAGGTGGTATTCCAGATTCTCAACAATTTGCTTCGCCATGGCTCGGTCTACTATGTTGTATGGGTAAATGAGTGACAGAAGAGCTAGGTCGGTGAATTTAGTCTCTGACTCACGAGGTAACAGCGCGTCGAGTGCGGCTTGTCCTCGATCTATGGCGTCTTGGTCGACATCTTTACCGCCGACTTCTTGCCACTTTTTGAGCCCTGCTAATACTGCTCCAATTGAGCTAGCATGGACTTCTTCGGCTTCTTCCCACATGCCATTGTCGGCATCATGCCAGTATTCGACGTTCGCAATGTAGTAAATCAGTGTCTGAACGGTTCGGTGGTCTTTCTCATTTCGTAGCATGCTGTGACCTTTGAGTTCAAAGTCGGCTAACTTGTAAAGTACGGCACCAATGGCGTCATGTTGCTTGTTGCCCCAGCTCTCCCAGAATTCTTCGAGTGTCTCAGGGTTATAGCGAGCGTGAATAAATTGCCAGCTCTCGAAAGGCTTGTTGGTGGTCGCCCAATCGATCTTATCGATATGGGTATCAAAGATATCAAGTAATGTATGGTAGTCTTTTTCAACTACATCCCATTCGCCTGCATATTCGAATGCCAAGGCTTCATAGACATTGTCGCGTAGCCAGGCCTTGTCATAGCCGGTAGTGACTTCTTGGTCGCTGGCTAGGAATAGACCACGGGGCGTAATAAGTTTCCGGAGGTTGTCGAGGTGTCGTTTAATACGTGCATCTAAGCTCATGTCTGCTTCCATTACTGTGCTCCTCCATGGTGGGTGTGATGGTAGTCATCGTGGATACCACGTTCAAATTGGTATCCGAGTAGTCGGTCGATAATTGGTTCGGTACCAAAGCCGTTGTGCATCTCTGCACGTACTATGGCGGATTCGGCTTCACGCTGGAAGAATTCAGCCGCAAGCTCCAAGTGCTCTCGTATCGTTGGGTCGTCAATCAGATCAGCTTCAGTACGCAAGGTCTGCTCGGCTGCTTGTGCCTCAGCGATTGGCCTGGTGCATTGTTCGCACACATCGTATTCGCCAAGTTTTAGATGGTGACCACCGTAATCAAATTCCGTGGCTTTTGGTAGCTTAGAGAGTGTGCGGTCAATGATAATAAGTGCTTCTGCTGCGGCGGCGGCCACATCTGGATCGTCGGAGTGTTTTTTAATCATTTTTTATTTTGTCTTTGTTTAAGGCTACTGTATGTCTTGATTGTATCATAAGCGTTATGACGTAAAAACGCCGGCCGGTGACAAGACATGCTAATAGCCGGAGAAATAGTCAGTCTTAATATGCCGAACTGGTACACCCATGCGTTTCAGTTGTGCTTTGTAATTCTGCACCATGGCCTGTGGTCCTGAGAGGTAGAAGATATGCGTACGAATGTCAGGCGTTTCCTTCGCGATAATATCGGTCGTCAGTGGTCCGTGATAGCCTTGCCAATCTGCTGGAGCTTCGGGAGCGGTCAGTACGGTGACAACCTTGATCGTGCTTGTCATGGGCTGTTCTAGGATGTCCAGATAGCTGAGCTCTGTAGGGTCACTGACTACATAAAAAACAGTGATATCACGCTGCTCGTTTGTTTTGCTCAAAGACTGTACCATACTGCGGAACGGTGTAATGCCGATGCCGCCAGCTATAAAGATTAGTTTCTGGGAGGGGTCATCCGGCAATATAAAATCTCCTGCTATTTGCCCGGCTAGGATTGTAGCACCTGGTTCTAGCGCTCGCAGGGTCTGCTTGAACTTGCTTGAGGGTTCGTAAAATTTTACCCCTATATGTACCTCGGGTTCTGAAGGAGAAGACGCAATGGTAAATGTCCGTCGATTGCCTCGATTGTCGAGCGGTGTATCGAGGGTGAAGTCCATATACTGCCCTGCCCTAAATGTAATCGGTCGCTCGGGTGTGAAGCTAAAATCGAACACTCGGGCTGATAGCTGTCGCTTTTCGCGGAGGCGTAGCACCGTATGGTATTTGGGGCTCAC
>CAZBLZ010000026.1:9114-12374 GCA_964493045.1 uncultured Candidatus Saccharibacteria bacterium | reverse complement strand
TGGTGTAGTGATAATACTGTACTGACCAGTAAGCTTACGGCGGCAAATACTAAGAAGAATTGAATGCGACGTAACTTACGGATAATTAACAAGCCTAAGACAAGGGTGAAAACTAGCATAGGACCGGTGCCTACCCACCATGTTGCGTGCATCAGACCGAACAATCCAACCAAAACAGCGGCTAGGGCTGCAGGGTTGAAAAACTGCTTACCGTGGAATGCAATTATGTATTTAGACGCCATGGCCAGCATGCCAGCTAGGAAGAATGTTAATAAGTGGCTGGCGGTGGTTGACGGTGGCAAAATACAAAACAGAATGAGTGCCGATATGGTTGATGAGCCGGAGTTACTAGGAATACCCCAGATGTGGTGCATGGCCCAGTTTGTCCCGATACATGCTGCGAGCAGGATTGCTAGTTCAGTTAGCATGCCTGTTAGGGGTAGTGACAGCTGTCCGGTGGCAGCAAACAGCATGCCTGCAAATGCTACGACACTTAAGCCATACAAAAGCAGTCGGTACATGGTAATGCCGTTTAAGAATTGGTCGAGTTTGCGTATAGGGTTCATAGGGCCTTACTAGGCGTTTAAAGCCATTTACGGACAAACATCACTATAAGCTATAGCGGCAATTCTGTCTGCGTTTTACGTTTGTAATCGGAGTGAGCTAGTTACTCTCGGAGCGTTCGATCAGATGATGTCCCACAATTTTTCCAAGCTCAGTATTGCCCCGCTTGTGGTCTCTTACGAACGTTTCATCATCGGCGAGGATGACACCTTTTTCTTTGGCGAGTTGTACTGCTTCCGGCGAAGCGGACCAACCAGGCTGTAATTTTCGTATGTGCCATGTTACATCGTGCTCTCTTATGCTTCGTGCGTGATCAATGGGCTCTAGCTCAACCTGTTGGGCGCCCTGAATATGCTCATGAAGAACATGAAGACGCGGAAGAACGAGTCGGCGCATGGCGTCAGACGCGGTAGGCTGCGTGGTACCCACCCAAGAATTACGCTCGGACTCAACCATGCGAGTGGCACGGTGAGTAATCTCGGCTGGCTGTGTCATGTCGAAGTAGTCCGCGAAGATGCGAGCTTGTAACTGGCGATACGCCTCATATTTTCCTTCTTTAGCCATGATCTCTCCGAGTGGATGGTAGCCATGTGCGTCGACAAAAAGCTCTCCCCTTTGATCAACTCGCAGGATCATAGTCACACCAAGCGCCTGGTAGTTATATAGGGTGATGCTTCTTTCTTTGCTCTCAGGTGGTTTGAGGCGTTGCAATGAAGTGTGTCGGCTAAAATCCACCTCTAGAGCCATGGGCGCTGGCCGTGTGATCGGGTGTAGATTAGGACGGTGCTCTACCCTATCGTAAATTTCTTGGTCTCGCGGAGGAGCAAAAATAACCGTTCCGCCCTCCTCGTATCTTCGGTAGCCGAGTTTAACGCCGTAATGTTGTTGGGCACGTAACTCGGTGAAATAGCGTGTAGCGATATCAGTGTCATGGGAGTATCTGTCAGGAGAAGTGGGCTGTATGTCTTGGGAAGGTATAGTGCGGGCAAAGGCAATACCATTGACGCGGTCTTGAAACAAAGAAGCGAGAGTGAACATCTTGCCGTGTATAAAATCATCCGTAACAAGGGCTCGAGGTGCTTGGAGAGAGCCTACTCGCTTACCCAAGTAAGCGCTGCCAATGAGAAACGCAGGGACTTCTTCGTCGGGAACTTCGCGGGCAATTTCCCTACCAACTAAAAGTGCAATTGCGTTTGCTCGGTCTGTTGGTGCAGTTTCGCTAATGAGATTCTTCTGGTATGCAATATTATGCGCCAAGGTTGCGTAGTCTATAAGCGCTACGGCTGGTGACTTACTGGTTGGTTTTTTTGCTATACGTGCTTCATTCAGGCTGGCTACGGCCTTTAGGATTGAGGCATCATCATTCCCTTCAAGGCCTTCGATAAGATCCGCAACAACTTCAGTGTTACCACGGAGGATTCTACCCTCTTCGCTTAAGCGTCGAACCAAAAAAGTCTCATCTTGGTACGGGCGTAGCCAGCTGCGCATGGCTTGGTCGTGGATATCGGTGAGGCCAAGTATCTTGGAGGGATCATAGTCGGCGCCGAAAGGCTTGTTCGCGGTGGGCAAGGATTCATGAGTGGGCATTTAATACATTATAAAATAACATATCTATTTTGTAAAATTTACGTTCTAAAGTTAAATTGATCCTTTAATGAAAAAATGAAGCTGGGAAATGAGCAGAGTATGTAAGTGAGTTGTCACTGTATATGATCGCGTATTCAAAGGTGTGGCGTTCAGCGAGTGTAGTGGGCGGAACGAAAAACAGACAGGTCGTGAGTGCATCGGCAAGTAATGCGGTCGGTGCGGTTACCCATATAGCCTTTATATGTTGGGGTGATGTGCGTTTAAATGGATCGAATATATGGTGGTAGTCGTCCCAGGCGCGTCGATTGCCTGCTGAGCCACAAAGGCTCTGGTTGGATATTTTAGCTACTCCAATAGCTTGAGTAGGATTATTGGGATTTTCTAGCCCAATATCTAAAAATTTTCCCTCGGTTGTACGTTGCAGAATGTCGCCACCTGCATTGATACAGAACGAGTTGATCCCCTGCTCCTCGAGCACCTGGCCAATAATATCTACTAAGTAGCCTTTTCCGGCTGCTCCAAAGTCTAGTAGAACTGGCTGTTTAACGGTTAGATGCGGAAAGCGGTAATCCAGCACCTCCTGCCATGCAGGGACAGGACGTAAGGATTTGGGCTGAAGTGAATAATTGGCGTCATATCCTGCGTCAGATAGCAGCTGCCCTACTAAGGGCGTAACCGCCCCATTGGTCTCGGTATATAGTTGAGCATAGGTGTCGAGTAATAGCTGAGCGTCTGGCGGAAGTTCATATATGCCGGCTTGTTTGCTCATGTGCGTAACAAGTGAGTCACTACGAAATCTTGAATAGTGTCGGTCAAATACTTCGATTCTTTGCTGTATCTTTTCCAGTAAGTCCTCTGAGACGCTGCGTTTGAGAGACTGGTTGATGTCTATCTGCCATTGAGTGCCAATCGCTTCAAACTTAAAGGGCGGCTTACTAGCTTTTGGCTTGTGATTTGATTTTATCAAGCGCACTGTTAAAGCCCTGTGATGTTAGTGAGGAACCGGATACATGTGAAAGGTGGATGCTGTTCAGATCTTTACCTACTACTAGGGCTTTATATCCAGAGATGAATTGATCCTGAAACTCCTGTGCTGTTGGGTCACCTGC
>CAZBLZ010000026.1:0-9014 GCA_964493045.1 uncultured Candidatus Saccharibacteria bacterium | reverse complement strand
CTTTATATCCAGAGATGAATTGATCCTGAAACTCCTGTGCTGTTGGGTCACCTGCACCGGATTCAGCGGATGTGGCGGTTACGGCATCACTTGCCACTGTTACATGTACGGTGATCTTCTCGGTGCCGCCGGGTGAATCATAGCTACCACTGGCGGTGTAACTACCGTCTTTATACACGCTTGTCGTGGCGGTGGGACTGGTTGAGGTGCTTGTTGATGGTGTAGTGGTGCTAGCTGTCGACTTAGTTGTGGCGTGTGAAGCGGTTGAGGCCATGGCTTCGGCAGGCTTTTTGCTCGAAAGAGCTTTTGCCCCGAATACGATTACTACCGTTACTACAAGTACCGCTAATGTAGTCATGATTTTTGGCGTGGTGCGATTAGGCTGTGATTCCATATGGCTTTAACTATACGACATATAGCAAGGTATGTCTCGTATGACTGCGGGCAGAGTAGTTGTCGTTAAGGTGTCTATTGTTCTCTCGAGACTTTAGCGAATTGCATGTGGTTGCTATACTTCCAGTAAGATCTAACTGTTGGAGGATATATGGCGCTTACGGATTTACCAGAATGGCAAGCATTGCAGGCTCATTATGATGATACTAAAGAACTTCATTTGCGGGAGTTATTCGCGGATGATCCTCAGCGGGGTGAACGATTAAGTCTACAAGCGGCTGATGTTTACGGTGATTACTCAAAAAACCGAGTTACCGACGACACGCTACGACTTCTGTTCAACCTCGCACGGGCGCGAGATGTAGAGGCTGCTCGTGATGCAATGTTTGCGGGCGAGAAGATCAACACTACCGAGCATCGGGCAGTATTGCATACTGCCCTTCGTAGCCAGAGTGAACAGCCAATTATGGTCGACGGTAAAGATGTTATGCCTGAGGTTCGGGCGGTCTTGAAGCGTATGGGCGTATTTGCGGAAGCTGTTCGTAGTGGTGGATGGCAAGGATACACCGGTAAAAGAATCAAAACAGTCATCAATATAGGTATTGGTGGCTCTGACCTAGGCCCTGTTATGGTGACCGAGGCGCTCAAATACTATAGTCAGCGTGACCTAGAAGTACGGTTTATTTCCAATATAGACAGCACTCATTTCGTGGAAACGACGCGTGACCTTGATCCAGCTGAGACACTCTTCATTATCGCTTCCAAGACGTTTACGACAGATGAGACTATGACGAATGCCCAGGGCGCTCGTGCCTGGGTTTTGGAGAGCTTGAAGGATGAACAGTCTATTGCCCGCCACTTCGTTGCTGTGTCGACTAACACGACAGAGGTTGAGAAGTTTGGTATTGATCCTGATAACATGTTTGAATTTTGGGATTGGGTTGGTGGTCGATATTCACTGACTAGCGCAATCGGGCTCTCGATTATGGTGGCAATCGGCTCAGATCACTTTCAGGAAATGCTTGCGGGGTTCTATACCATGGATGAGCATTTCAAGACCGCACCACTGGAACAAAATCTCCCCGTTATTTTAGGTCTACTTGGTGTTTGGTACGACAATTTTTACGGCGCCGCCAGTGAGGCAATTCTGCCATATGATCAGTATCTAAGTCGATTTGCCGCCTATTTCCAGCAAGGTAACATGGAGAGCAACGGCAAGTCTGTTATGAAAGATGGGAAGTCCGTAGATTACAGTACTGGTCCAGTGATCTGGGGCGAACCAGGGACTAATGGACAACACGCTTTTTATCAGCTCCTCCATCAAGGTACGCAGTTTGTCCCCTGTGATTTTATCGGATTCGCTCGGTCGCTTAACCCTCGAGGCGAACATCACCGCAAGCTAACCGCTAACTTCTTGGCTCAAACTCAAGCGCTGGCATTCGGTAAAACGGCAGAAGAAGTTCGAGCAGAGGGTGTGTCCGAAGAATTAGCCCCTCATAAAACATTTAGCGGAAATCGCCCTACCACTACCCTTTTACTACCGGAGTTAACACCGCATACGCTTGGTCAGCTGATAGCTTTGTATGAACACAAAATCTTTGTGCAGGGTGTTATTTGGGATATCAATTCGTTTGATCAGTGGGGCGTAGAACTAGGTAAAGTACTCGCTAAAGATATTTACGCGACGCTTTCAGACGGTGCTTCATCCCAACCTCACTACGATAGTTCAACGAATACGCTACTCGCGAAATATAACGATTTAGCCTAAGATGTAGCGGTTAGCCGCTGCCGCTGTTTATTGAATTCAGAAACTCCAAATAACGCAAGATCCCCGAGATCCTGAGTTACAAAAATAGGTAAATCAGGAAAATCTTCGCGAAGCCTTCCGAGGTGTTCGAGTGCTAATTTTCGGGTTCGATTGGTCGCGGAGCGTGAGTCGCTGCCATCATGCATCTCAAGATAGATGCCTAAAGATTGGCCAGTCAGGTGTGCATGGAGCATACGCGGACCTAGCTCGGCTAGAGCTCCCAGACTTGGTGTTTCTTTGGTAATGGCAATAAGTTGCACAGCGTCATCTAGTTTATGAGTAAGCTCTGCGGCTTGTGCCTCTGTGTCCCAATTCATGCGGTAGCTGTCCTCGAGGGTAGTCTGACGAGTATGTATACCTTTGTTAGTTCGCATACCGTTAATATATGCAATGTGGTCCGTGACTTCACCAAGCCATTCCGGACGCTCTTCACCAGAAGTACCTGAAAGATAGATTTTAGGGTTGAGATCCCGTCGTGATCCAGGAATCCGATGCTCAATATGTGTTCTTACCTCCGACTCTCGTAACCGCATACGTCGCTGTAAGGCGATACTCCCCTGATGAGCTAATTGCTCGACGCTCTGTACTATGCTGAACACGGGGTAGGCTTTTGCAGTGGCTTCAAGTGCGACACGGGCAAGCTGTCGGGCGATGGAAGTTTCGTTTTGCTCACCCTCATTCATGCAGACGATCACATCTTGACCACGTAAGATGCCGCCGTATGTTAACATACCTGCTTCCATGATACTGGCGGGGCTTGCTTCATTTTCTTCGACATGAATAACTACGACACCAACTCGTGCTGCCATTATGCTTTCTACGATCGCAAGCGACGGGTCCCACTCTTCGACGACTGGACTCCAGAGCCTATCTCCTACACCGTAACTATCGGCAATAGGTTGTACGGTGTGTTCACGCCATCGAATATACTCAGGGCTAGCTGGATTGCCACACGTTCCCATGGCAGCCATGGCGACTAGTGCAGAAGCACCTAGACGATCGGTTAGGACTAGTCCAGCTTCTTGTTGTGCTAGGGGTGTCCATGAATTTACCAGCTCACCATTAAAAGACACGTCGTAACCTGTCCAGAGTGCATTTCAGGACTAACTCAGCGAGCTGGGCGTATGTTTCGTCTGTGCGCAGCCTGTCTAAGTCAGATACCGTAACCCGATCCATTCCCTCGGTTCCTGCCCAGTCACAAAAATCCTCGACCACATTTAGAGGGAATCCGGCATCTAGGGCGTCCTGAAATTGAGGGACGTGGTCACCAAATCTCTCTACTAAATCATCATGGTTGGGTAATAGATTTTCGCCTGTCATAAAAAAGTAAATATATCACAAAAAACAAGAAATGCTAGTATCGATTAGTCTTGAACCTTGGCTTGTCGTGGGCGTATACTGCAAGGTAGAAACTTCAAAAAACAAATCATGCCAAAAAATACGAAACCAAAACCTGGCGGAAACCGTAAAAGAGTACTCCTGTGGGTTGTTGGCGTTGCTGTTGGTTTGTTGCTTGCAGTAATGCTTGCTTTCCGTCTTAGTCCATGGCCGGGAGCGCTGGTTATTCGAGTAGTCTTTAACCACGGTGGGCACCAAACGCTAGAAGCTATGAAGGCTAAGTTGCCTGGTTATCCTGTGACAGTATTGTCAGATCAGGCATATCTGCAAGGTGATAAAAAAGCACTACTTGATGTGTATATTCCTAATAGCACTATTCGTACGCATACTACTCTTCCAGTCGTGGTGTGGACACACGGCGGGGCTTGGCTCTCAGGCGACAAAGCAGATGATGCGCCGTACTTTAAACGATTAGCTGATCAAGGCTTTATCGTGGTAGCTCTCAATTACTCTTTAGCCCCTGAAAAGAAGTACCCTACGCCTGTACATGAGTTAAATGATGCGTACGCATATATCCAGACCAACGCGAATCGTTTCTATGCGAATACTAGCAAGATAACTCTTGCTGGCGATTCTGCTGGCGCTCAATTATCTAGCCAAATGGCCGCACTTATCACAAACCCAGCCTATGCTCATGAGGTGGGTATTAAACCTACGATGGCTTCCTCACAACTAGCGGGTGTTGTGCTATTTTGCGGCATCTATAAGATGCAAGGATTGACAGAGGGCAGCTCGAGCTTGCCCAAAATTGTTAGTTGGGGTGACGATACTACGGTGTGGGCGTATTCGGGTGCACGCGATAAATCTAGCCCACTGATCAATCAAATGTCGCCCTATTACCATGTTACGAAAGACTTCCCGGCGACATTTATAAGTGGTGGTAATGGTGATTCACTTACTAATGAACAGTCAATCCCACTAGCAAATAAGTTGCAGTCATTAGGCGTGAACGTAACAACATTATTTTACCCCGCTAACCACACGCCAAGCTTGCCTCATGAGTACCAATTCACCTTTAATAGCGATGGTGAGAAAGCTTTTACGAGTACTGTTCAGTTCCTGAAAGCTAAAACGCAGTAAGACTCAGAAGTCTGCGATTACAAGTTTTTTCATTTGCATTAGGTGAGCAAAGGCATCTGGCTGACGCATAAGGTCACCCATATTTTCCGGTACAACCTGCCAACTCAAGCCGAAACGATCCTTACACCAGCCGCATTGTTCTGACTCGGGCACGCTTGAAAGTTTTTCCCAGTAGTAGTCAATCTCATCTTGGTCCTTGCAGGTGACTACAAAAGATACGGCCTCGGTGAATTTAAATTCTGGACCAGCGTTGATAGCCGTAAAACGTTGGCCGCTTAGTTCGAAATCGATTGTTAATACTTTGCCAGCCAAGTCTTTCTGGAAATCGGCGAGGCCTTCTTCTGTGCTATTGGGATAGTACACTGTTGCGCCGACTTTGCTGTCTGGAAACACTGATAGATAGTAATCAACAGCCTCTTGAGCGTTGCCATCAAACCAGAGGTTGGGTGTAATTTTCGATTGCATAGACTTCTCCTTCTACATTTAAAATACCTTATGTAAAGATTTATTTACGGTTGCTGCCTGAATCCAACAATGTTACCGTCTGAATCTTTGACTTGAGCAATAAGTAAGCCTCCTCCGACATCTTTTGGTTCTTGTGTGATCTCAGCCCCGGCGGCGACCATAGCATCAAGCATTGCCGTAATGTCGTCCGTATCGTTGTATGCAATAGGACCTTCTGCAGAGTTAGGGTCCAGGCCAACTTCTAAATTACCGAGTTTGTAACCTACGTAATACGGGCTCTCAGTATATGGTTCTGCCCCAAGAAACTCACCGTAAAATAATTTAGCTTTTTCCAAGTCTTTTACCGGGTAAACGACTAGCTTAATGTCATGTGCCATAAAGCCTCCTCTGTATTTGCTTATGCTTTCACTGTAACGCAATACTTCTGGAACTGAAAGCCTAAGGCAGCAACACTACAATTTTCACGCGTTAAGCGTCTAGCATCGCATAATATCGTGACCACAAAATTGCGTACTATAGAAGTTTATTGAGGCTGTTCGCGTGTTGGATGAGTTTTTTGTTGCCTGATTTTTTAGCATAGTTACGCATGCGTTTGATAGTCTTGGCCTGATTTTTAATTGTCTCGGTAGTTAAGCTCGAACCAAGCCCTTCTTGTTCTTCAAAAAATAGAGCCTCGTATGATTGGCGTATTAGACCTTGGTCGTCGCTGTGTTTAAACGCTTTTATCGCATCATGATAACGATGCGCTTTGTAGTGATAGACGCCCTCGGCTTGCCAACTGCTTCGAATCAATTCATCACGTTTGGGTGCTGAGTCAGCATAACGACGAGCTGCTGCGTAATTGTTATGCTCCATCTCGTACACTGCTCCATTATGTCCCACGATTCCGAGTAACTCTCGGTCTCGACTGGCTACCGCTAGTTTCAGAGCTTGCTTGTAGTTGGCATGTTCCATGAGTGACTTAATTAGTCTGCTATGGGCTACATGCAAATTCTGTTGGACGACAGTGCGGTCGTGAGACAGGATGAATGCAAAACGCGAAGCTTGTAAAAAGTCTTTAGCGGCAACTTCGTGCGTTGATAGATATACGTCGGTTGTATCGAGTAGATTGATACTAACGATTTCCTCTACAGGTACCAGGTCACTACCTGTTCTGGTGCTGTAATCTGCAAATGTACTGTTAGTGGTCTCTATGTCGATGCCTGCATAGTGCAAAGCGACATGCTCGGGCAATGTTCGAATTTGAAGATCTTGCACCTGGTAGTAGCGTGCGTATAAGTATATGTATAAAGTAACGATTTGGTTGCAATCGCCAATAAGTTTTTCGCGTGATGGGTCACGGAGTAATCGTCCAAACGAGCTAGAATCACGATATTCATATACGCCGCGGCGTGGTGAAAAATAATCCACCAGCGCGTGTAGTAAGACCGCCCGTTCTGCATCGACTGTTGCGTGTGGCGCAAGCTTTTGAATATGTGCCAAGACTCCAGAGGCTGGTCGAGCATTATTGGTATAAAAATCGTCAAAGTCATTAGCAATTAGCTCTACGTTAGCATAGAGTTTTTTGCGTTTAGATCTAGTTAAGTATTTGTATCCTTTGTATCGGTATTCGGTCCAGAGATTGATGACTGCAATATCACGCTGTACCAGTTGAATAAGTTGAGCTCGAGTCCGTGTCTGTTTACTTCGTTCAGTTAGATTTTTAAAGAATCTTCCGATTGCTCGTTCACGGGCATCCGTATATGGTGTGAAGAAATAAAACGCAGTAGCAATGAAGCTCATACTGCTAGTGTAGCAAACTGCAGCTCGCCATATGTGTAAGTAGTTCTACGATGTAGAGTGCGATTGGTCATTCAGTGTTTCTAGTCGCCACCTGAAATCTTCCTCATATGCATCTTGATAATTCAGAATGGTGATGCCCGTATTGCTTATGGTGATAAGCTCTTCGAATCGTCTGAGGTCGGCCCCTGTTAGGCGATCACCAAGCAGGACACGAGCGATAATCACACGCAGAAACCATCCATGCGTGACAACGGTCATAGTAGTCTCTGGTCGTGCTAACAGATAAGCCAATGCCTTATCGGCGCGCATGACAATATCATTGTAATTTTCAGCATCACCGATGCGCCCTTCAGATGTATACATGGTCTGGATATATTCACGGTACCGCTTGTTTGCAGCCGCATCGACATAAGGTTTACCCTCAATATCGCTTGGTTTACCGCGTTCGCGGAAAAGATCGGAAATGACGATTTCGTGATCTGTTTTGTCTGCAATAGCTTGTGCAGTTTGCTGTGCACGCGGAAACGGACTGGAAATAAGTGCCTCGAATGGTATGTTAGCTAGTCGTTCGGCCATAGTCTGAGCTTGCAGGATTCCTTGTTCGCTAAGGGGTGAATCTGCACCTTGAAATACGGGAGCAGCATTATGCTCACTTTGTCCGTGACGTACAAAATATATGGTTTTCTTTGGTGTTGATTTCATGTTCGTAAGTATAGCAAACCTCGTTCTGTGTAGTGTCTAGGATCTAATGTTACCGGGGCACTGCCCTAGTCCTAGGCAGGTTTACAGGCCAGAGACAATCGGAAACCTAACAGTTGTATGCGGATGTACGGTAGAATAAAGATAATGCTAAGTGGACGAGGGTAAGGATAAGGGCGCATGACGCAAGTTGGTCAAGTATCTTTAGCGACTACGCGCAACTGGAAGAAGTTGGGTGTAGATAATTTTGAGGGCAAGTTGACCTCACGGGCTAATAAGAAATTATCACGAAAAAATATCATACCGCTCGAGTACTTCGATAATACGGCGAATATTCCTTTTATCGAGGGCCTTGCCAACGAGTTGCTTGAGTCGGGATATGAAACAGGTGATGTGCTGTATAGCTTAGGCGTAGGACTTCTTCGGCTTAGAAACGTCATTAACGAACAAGGCTGTGCTTCTAACGAAGCGGTTAGTGATTTTCTCGAAGAGCAAGAAGATGTATATAGGGTGATTGATCACCTGGCTGAGCTTGATTTACCCTCTGATGAAACTGATCTATTGGGTTTGATTTACCAGTGTCTCTTAACCGAGGGCGACAAAAATACGCAGGGATCGTATTACACCCCTAAGAATGTCGTTCGAGATATGGTCGCTGGTATTGATGTGACTGACAAACAAAAGGTTCTAGACCCCTGCTGCGGAAGCCTGGTCTACTCGCTCAATATTCAGGGTATCCAGCCGACTCAAATATATGCAATGGATCTAGATCCGATTGCAGTGATGCTGTCTAAGTTTAATTATTTTTTAAAGTTTCCAGATGGACCCCGACCAAATATCTACCAAGGTAACTATCTCGATGATGCTGCTCTTTTGCACGATAACAAATATGACTATATTGTTACGAACCCACCGTGGGGTGCTGAGACTATTGATATCACGGCAAAGTATCCAATGATTCTGTCTAGAGAAGTCTTCTCATGCTTCTTAGTGGCTTCTCACGGGCTCTTAAAGGAAGGCGGTCAGATTAGATTCTTATTGCCAGAGTCTATTCTAAACGTTAAGGTCCACCGTGATGTTCGCGAGTTTATTCTACGTGATGCAGATCTTACGTCCATTAAAGTTTACCCAGAGTTATTTAGCGGTGTTACGACTAAATACGTTGCTCTTACTATCAACCAAGCCGGAAATACGCGTCACATTAAAATCGATCTAGCGGGCCAGAAATGGGATGTAGAAAAAAACATCTACGAAACTGTGCCTAATTTCATATTCAGACTTTCTGACTCAACCGACGAAGCGATTATAGAAAAGGTTTTGTCACAGAAAAAATATGACCTTAGCGAGAGCGTTTGGGCGCTAGGAATCGTTACGGGCAACAACAAACAGA
>CAZBLZ010000025.1:2702-15784 GCA_964493045.1 uncultured Candidatus Saccharibacteria bacterium | reverse complement strand
GCACGTTCACGGTCCCATTCAATCTTTAAAAAGCTGCCCTGTGGGATCTCAACAACTGTGTTTACGATACCGTTTTGGTAATCACCAGGGGTAAGAACTTGGTTAAAATCTGCCATCAGTAAAATCTCCTTTTGCTAGCGCGAATTATCTTACGTTCTATTGTACACTATCTGTTAGATATGAAAATAATCGGCCACCGCGGCGCCAAGGGTTTGGCTCCCGAAAATACTCTAGCCAGCTTCAAAGCCGCGCTTAGTGCAGGTGTAGACGAGCTAGAATTTGACCTACGTGTGACTAGCGATGGCGCAGTTGTAGTCAATCATGACCCATTCATAGTGGACGAATCAGGTGCTAAGCGTACTATTGCCACCACACCTCTTTCGCAACTGCGTGCCCATAAGCCGGATCTTATCACTTTCGATGAGCTACTTGATACTATTGGTAGTAAGAAACATCTTTTAGTAGAAATAAAACCAGCCGTAGACGTGAAGCCAATTGCTCACATCATACAAAAGCGACTCCAGGATGGTTGGGCTATTACAACATTCTCAATCTGTTCATTTGACCAAAAGGTGTTACGGAAGTTTCACGTACTACTACCAGATGTTGGACTCGTAGTAATCGAGAGCTGGTCAAGCTGGAGGGCTCGTAGGCGCGCTCGTGAGCTAAACACTAAACGTCTCAGTATGAACCAGCGCTGGCTCTGGCGTGGATTCCTCCGCATGATGCACCGAGGCGGTTACCAAATCTCACCATACACTCTGAACAACGTCACCAAGGGCCGCCGTTGGGAGCCCTATCTATACGGTGCTATCACTGACCGTCCCGATCTTTGGAACGACGACCCTCACAAGAACGATTAAAGCTAGTATTTTTTACTGGATGGTTGCGTTTGTTACAACGCATACAGATAGGGTTTCTGGGCTACACTAGAGATATGCAGGTACGGTTTGAGGAACGACAGGAGTTAGCGCCCGGGATTTGGGAGTATTCGTTTACGCCCGAACGTCAGGTGGATTTTATACCCGGCCAATATGTTGACTTCCGCATGCCTGAGCCTTTGACCGACCCACGTGGCCGTAGTCGTACGTTCACTCTCACCTCACTACCCGACGACCCTACTATATCTTTCGTGGTCAAATCTGTCCCGCCTTTGAGTCCATACAAACAAGCCCTTGAGACACTGACACCCGGGCAAGAACTCACTATTGGCGATGCTATGGGTGACCTGGTTCTTCCTAAGCTCACCAGCACACCACTCATATACGTAGCCGGCGGCATTGGTATTAGTTCATTTGCAAGCATGTTTAAGCAGCTCTTGGCGGACCGTGAGGAGCGTGAGATCTACTTGTTTTACCGTTTGCGTAACCGACGTGAACAGATTTTCCGTGAGCTCACGGGTAGTTACCCGCTCGCACTCAATACACTAGCCATTGCACCGCACCAATTTACAGCGGAAGATATTGTAGCTAGCACGCCACCTGGGGCGCAGTTATATCTCTCAGGCAGTCAAAGCTTTGTCGAGAACCTACGCCTCGGCCTTGCCGAACAAGGCACACCACACGAACGTATCGTGTTTGATTACTTCGACGGCTATGCAGATTTATAATGAACCGATTCGAGAAATTATCTGTCAGTATCTATGATCTGATCGAAGATGTAGCCGCTAACAGAGTTGTTGCACGAAACAAAACCGTTACCATGAACAGTCTTTATCTGCTTCGTGATGCGCTTATTGATTTACGCTACACATATAAATCAATTACCGTACTCGATAAACAACGCGAGGAGTTGATGGTAGCACAAATGGAAGCCCGAGATTTTGGCGGCCAGCTACACGCTCAATATCATGACACTTCAGGCCAGCTACGAGCAGCGAGGGTTGCATTGCTCCAACAAGGCAAACGTGTACTCAATGTCTCCTCACATGTACTTGCTAGTATGCTCCCACATGCCGTACGCATCAAAGACGGTTCATTCGGTAGACAATACAACTCTGCCCTTGGTCTTGATATGAGTAAACTCGATAGACGTAGTAAACGGCTTATTCAAAATCTTATTGTATATGGACCAAAACTAGAAATACACAATAATAACCGTGATCAGTATGTTGAGCACTCCACGCCTGCTACGTTAGCAGAGCAGCCAAGGCCAGCACATGGCACCACCGGATTACATTACATGAAACGGCGTAGCGGCTTTGAAGATGTAGAAGAAATGCTTTTGGGCGGAATGGTTCGAGAAGCTATGCCAGGATATGTTCTCATCGGTGAGCCAAATCCAAAAGGTAGTAAAGAACTCCTAACCTACCACATACATATCAACCACTATATGGTACCGATGACAGCTCAGATTATGCGATCCGCATTTTTAAAAGCACCACCACCTCAGAATCCCACCCACTTCAAAACCTTGGAACCGCATACACACCATTTCACACATCCAGATTCTGGCGACAATGATAGAGACACCAGCAATGACTACGGCATTGAAATCACTGAGCTAGCCAGTAACAGAGAGATGGTTCGTGATTACTGCGAGTATATTCGCAAGTTGTTACATAGCACTCAGATCCCCGTAGCGGAAGAAAGGTACATTAAATAAAACAAATAGCCGCCAAAACCTGGCGGCTATTTTTATAAGTACTAGAGCCTATTGAGTAAAGATTGCATCTACTGCATACGAGTTCGCATTGTAACTCGAAGTAGGAAAGACACTCGTTGAGCTGTACGCATATACCCCATTATGTGAGCCTGATGAATCCGCCGGTGCCGTCAGATCGCCGTTCGTAATTGCTGAGGCAAATGCATTTGGCGTGTATGAATATTGACCACCGTCAGTAAAGTAGCTGACAACATAGGTTGTGTTAGCAGTAACTGCTACCGGTGAACTGAAACGTATTTCGTTCCAACCCGGCGTTACAGAACCACCGGTCAAAGTACTACCGGTTGCTAAGTTCGTTCCGCCGTCAGTCCATAGGTTGGCCGTGTAGCCATTGGCATTTGCAACTCCGCGGTAAAAACGTACACCCGTGATATACCCGCTAACTGTAGGCGTAACACGCATACCGAGTTCTGCAGAAGATGTATCGCTCGTAGCGGTATCGTATGGGGGCTGGTTGCCGAATACGGTTTCTTCGGTTGATGCGGTCACGCTCGCACCCGATGATGCTGAGCTCAAATTACCACAGAAGTCGGCTGACTTAACGGTGTATGTATATCCTGTACCACCTGTAACCGTCTTGTCTACATAGGTAATATTGCCGGCTTCAGCAGTGCCATCTAGGTCTGCAATTAACGTACTATTGCGGTACAGTTTGCGTTGTGCGGTACCATCGTTGTTAGCGCCGTCATAGCCTCCGCTTACATGTAGCGTAACGGATGCTGCATTGACATCTGCTGTTACCGCTGGAGCGCCTGGTGTGGTGCTATCACCGCTAACAGGCGAGATGAAGTAACTAGTATTTGTAGCTGTACTTGGTACGCCACTGTGAGGCTGTGAGTCATATAAGCCTGAGTTACCTGGCTTAACATATGCTACGTCACCAGGGCCACCGATGCCACTGTCGAGTCCATTAGTTAAGTAGGCATCGCCTCCTGCGTCAGCATTGCGCCAAGCAATGTAGTCACCAGCCGGTGTACTTACTGGCGAGCTGAATGTGCCTTCATACCAACCAGAGGTACCAACTGCACTTGCAGTGGCGTTTGCTAGCTCCGTACCAGAAGCGTCAGCCAGATGAACAGTAAACGGTCCTGTTTCACCAGAGTCGACGTAAAAACGGATGCCACTCGTGACTACTGATCCGCGTGTCGAGAACTTCACACCTAAGTCGACACCAGTTGCAGGACTCGTTCCAGATGTAGTTGGTGCACTTCCCGTTCCGTAAAAGGCTAATGGACATGTACCAGGTGTTACGGCACTCACTGGCGCGATAAGGCCCGCCAGCGTTAGGCCGAGTGTCGCCACAAATAGGCTCGCTCTTGTTAGTAGTTGTTTCATATTCCCACCCCCTTCACTTAGTTTATGTAACTAATATTACTATATGTTAGTTAGAAACTACAGTGAAAATGCAGTACAAATGTCGCTTTATTGGCTGCAGATGATGAGTACTATAAAAATAAGACTCTCGAACCTATGATTGATTCGAGAAGATCCATTCAAGAGTTTTTTCAATCACTTAAGCCATGGACACAGAATCTATATACTAGAAAGATATGACTCAAATCCATACTCGACGCCATTCCTCGCATCCCCTTATCGACACTGTCTGGACAACGCAAAATATTGCCGATGGTGTGTACTCAGCAACTCCTGATGGCTCATGGGATTTAATTGTGCTAATCCAAGCTGATATGTCTAAGAGCATGATGATTACTGGTCAGGCTACAAAGCCAATGGACGTTCCATACACAAAGGGCACTAGTTCGGTTGTGATATCTTTTGCTCGCGGCGCTTATCTGCCACTATACGCAGGTGATCGACTGGTAGACTCATTTGAGATACTTCCTAATGCCGATGCGGCGCACTTCATACTCGATGGTCATGTATTTGGCTTTCCGTCGTTTGAGACCGCTGAGCAGTTGATTGAAGAACTGATCGATGCTCAATTATTATTTGCTGATCCGGTGGTATATGCCGCAGCAACCGGTACATCCTGGGCGGCGTCAAAAAGATCCTATCAGCGTCATTTCGCTACAAGCACAGGTATTAGTGAGAAATCTTTTGAGCAGATTGAACGTGCAAAAGAAGCAGTGCGCCAACTACAAAACGGGGTCAGCCCGAACAATGTAGCCGCAAACACCGGCTATAGCGACCAACCACATCTCGCACGTTCACTCAAAAAGATTATGGGAGTGAAGCCATCTGATGTCGACGACATACATAAATTGTAGCTTGTCGTTTTTATACAAAACTCCAGATCTCTACTTTGGTTAAATAGACATACCAACCAACAACTAAAGGAGTAGTATTTATGGAAATGAAATTAGAACTCGTACCCGTACCCGTGAGCGACGTCGACAAAGCAATCGACTTTTATGTAAACAAGGTCGGTTTTGTACTCGATCACGACCACCAAGTAACGGATGCATTGCGCTTTGTGCAGCTTACTCCAAAAGGGTCAGCCTGCTCTATTGTGATCGGTACTGGCACGACTGAGATGAAACCAGGCACTCAGAAGAATCTACAAATGGTCGTAGGGGATGCTGCCGCAGCCCGTGAGATGCTACTGGCGAACGGTGTTCAGGCAAGCGAAGTCCAGGATATGCCATGGGGTATGTTCGTTTACTTTAGTGATCCAGACGGAAATACCTGGGCATTACAGCAAGTAAAACGCTAGCCGCCACTAGCTATAAAGTTTCAAGGATGAGCTAGCTTATCTGTATAAATCAAAAGAACGAGCGTATCGCTCGTTCTTTTGATTTAAAAGCCCTACTGGCTGAGATCCTTTTGTTACATCTACCGGATCGACGAATCGAAAGCATTTTCGTTTAGATTGTGATCGCGGTTTGGCTCAACACCGCGCATTTGTTGTGACGCGATTGTCCCAAGTGCACGAAGAAAGAGCGGTGAAACACTTAGATCTGTCTCAAGAGTATCAGGGGTTACGTCTGCTTCCGTTCGATCAAATACCAAAGATTGTTCGCGGATCATGCACCCCCCTGTTATTATTTATGCTTAAGAGTATATGCCCATGGAGTCGTTTCCACAACATGAGATAGCTGTCGAAGACGCTTTTAGTGAGTACGTATTTAAGCTGAGCAGTCTGTGTAATATGCAACCGACTACTGAGCACGACGCGAGCTTACGTCAGCTACCTATTCTTGCTCAAGGAGGCATAATTGGCTGCGATCAATGTTACGAATACGTTGGTAATTCCGATTGGAAACATCAGCCGCCATTCATGAGCCTCGAGGTTGTGCAGCAAGCTGCAACTCGTATAGCTGAACATGCGTACGCCAACATGCTTGAAGATGTGCGGGTTATTGCACACGGCGGAGAAGCCCTACTACGTGACGCGCAGTACCTTGATAACTTCGCTACTATCGTGCGTAAGACTATCGCTAAAGCTCAGTGTAACGTACACTTCTCAATTCAGACCAACGGACTACCTCTGACGGAAAAGAAGTTGCGTGTATTACGAAACCACGGTTTTACTTTTGGCTTAAGTATAGATGGCGATAGAAAAGCCAATGATCTCCATCGTCGTGACAAGATGGGAAGAAGCACATACGACCGCGCAGTAGGTGCTGCCGTAATGCTCGATGCGGCACGTGCGGATTGGGGGATTATAACAGTGATTGATACGGCCAATGAGCCTGAGACTACATTAGAGTCATTAGCTGAGCTCAAGCCACGTAGTATCAAGTTGCATCCACCGCACGCCAACTGGTCGTCGCCACCAAAACGAAGTGGCGACATTTCAATGGGAGAGTGGCAAGTCCGTGCCTTCGAGCGATACCGCCAATGGTCCAAGTTCCACCCAGAGCAACCACAAGCTCCATTTTCATTGCATTTAGCCAATGATTACGTCAGCGCATTCTTGGGAGCCGCGCCGACCGACGAGCGGATATCCAACCGTTACCCTCATGAAATATTCTTTTTGCCAAATGGCGACATGCAGCGCCTTGACACACTTAAGACTACCGAGTCGGGCGCATATAAGATGAAGTTTAACGTCTTTGATAACACACTAAACGAGGTGGC
Organism: uncultured Candidatus Saccharibacteria bacterium; assembly: GCA_964493045.1. Taxonomy (GTDB): domain Bacteria; phylum Patescibacteriota; class Saccharimonadia; order Saccharimonadales; family UBA4665; genus JAJZCD01. The sequence continues at coordinate 9,079 of CAZBLZ010000025.1, read as the reverse complement.
AAAAACCGATCCAGGATTTATTGCACGTCGTATGGGTACCGCTGCGCTCGCCAAGGAGTGTCAATCGTGTGAGTTCCTGAATCAATGTGGTGGTGACTATTATCCGTTACGGTTCAAACAAACCGCTCGCCCTCTGGATGCAGAGAGTCGTGTAGATGACTTCGTTGAGGCGTTTAAAAATCCCAGTGTATATTGCGCTGATCAGAAACAATTCCTAGGCCATATCGCATCATTTGTGGAGAAGCAAAAACACTTAGTAGATAACATCCCCGTTGATATCCATGCTACATGGCGGGGCCGAGAGTATACCAAAGAGAAGTACAAACGAGACCGTGACTATGGTCTTGGTGCAGAGATGGTTGATAAGCAGGGACAAAAAGACCTCTTGGCTAACATGTCCTTTCTTATGGGTGCATTCGACAATGCTGCGGGCCTTATCAAAGAGCCTTTATTAAGCTACGACGATACGCTCTATGATTATGAAGTTCCGGAGTTATCGATGCTAGTATGGGGCGACTTATTCGATTTAATCGTAAGAGGAGAATATGCCGGTGCAGGAGCATTACTTGCACTAGAAAAGCTAGCACAACATGAGAGCCCAGAACAAACGCTGCACTTTCATACTGGATCGAGACGTAAGGAATTATCACGATCTTTGCGTACTGTTAATAATATTCATGCAAGCAGGAATGATGCCATAGTCCAGGCAGTTTTTAGTCCTGAGCAGCTACTGTTACGTGATATGAACTTTGCATGCGAGAAAGTCGGACAGCATTGGATCGTCACGAAGAATGCCGTAGAAGCATGCGCACGTCTCATTGATATACCGACCACTAGTTACGTATCACCGATACTTTTTGATCAAGAGACCGCACATGCACTCGCCACAGATCAAGTATCGATCGACATGGAGAGTGTTATTGCTCAGCAAGCGCTGTATTGTTCGCCGGTAGGAGTCACACTTCGAGATCTGCCCCATAACCTTTTGATAGTTGATGCGCCTGGCAAGTCGCCTGCGGAGGCGATATCGGCATTGCGTAAGGCTGCTCAGCTGTTGCCACAATACGATCACCCGAAAGAGGTTCAGGCGTTATTTGACGAACAAGGATCGGCGATCACACTGACGCCTCTATCTGGCGTATGGTCCAGACTTGAGGTCCTGATAGGTACCGGATGACTAATCTAAGCTTTAGTTTTGGATCGGGTGGTGATGACCTTCGAGGTACTCACGGATCTTTAGAGCCGCTGTGGCACCTTCGCCTGCAGCGCTGGCAATCTGCATGGTTGCACCGCTACGGATGTCACCTGCTACGAATACACCAGGCATGTTTGTCTGTAAGTTGTCATCAGTCTTTACGAGGTGGATGTGATCTAACTCAATGCCACTACCATCCAAGAATTCACTGTTTGGCTTCAAGCCTACAAACACGAAGACACCATCTGTTGGAAATTCGACTTTCTTGCCCTCGTGAGTACCAACGACTTTTACGACCTTGCTATCCTCACCGACAATTTCGTCAGTTACTGTTCCAAGACTTACGGTAATCTTACCTTGGTCAACAAACTTCTGGAGTTCGTGCTGGAGTACTTCGCTAGCCTTAATAGTTGAACGGACGACTAAATCAATGTGGCTTGCAAATCGAGTTAGGAACATGGCTTCCTGTACGGCACTGTTGCCGCCACCAATGACGACTAGCTTCTTGTCACGGTAAAAGGCACCGTCACAGGTAGCGCAGTAGTGTACGCCACGGGCGTAATATTCCTGTTCACCAGGTACGCCAATCTTCTTGTAATCACTACCTGTCGCAATGAGGACTGCTTTTGCACGCATATCACCACTAGTGGTTTCGAGTCGCTTGAACTTGCCTTCGTCGTGGATCTTAAGTACTTCACCGAGTTCTATTTCTGCGCCGAATCGCTCAGCCTGCTTCTGCAGGTTGCCAGCTAATTCTAGTCCAGCTATGCCTTCTGGAAAGCCAGGATAGTTATCTACCCAGTCAGTGACAGCCGCTAGACCACCGGGAACTGCGCGCTCAAATAGAAGCGTATCGATATCTTCACGGGTTGTGTAGATTGCTGCGCTGAGTGCTGCGGGGCCTGCGCCCACGATGATTACATCATGCTCGGGGATGTCTGCGTTGTCGGTCATATAGATATATTGTACTCGGGTTTAGTTAATAGATCGCTTAAGCGATTGCAGGAGCTAATTTTGCTAGGTTAAAGCCCACTACCACTTCACGGCTGTCGTCGTCCTTGGTTACGACAGTAACAGGTACGGTGAGCGCACCGGAAAGGGCCAAAGCTTCTTGCTGGCGTTCTGGGTTTTCGTCCAGGTTTACTTCGTCGTAGCTCAGGCCTTTTGCGCCTAGGTACTTCTTGACCATTGGGCAATATGCGCAAGTCGTCGTCGTAAAGATAGTGATGTTTTTAATCATAGTTTTACCCCTCCACTGGTATTGTTTTTTGGCTTTTCAGACCGCGTTTTTAACAGCCTTTAGAGTCTTAACCATTAGTATAATTAGCGTAAGCGCAATCGTCAAGGACACTATATGTAGTGTTTTAGGCTACGATTTACAGATCTATTATTTACCCTGGATACCGACAAGCTCGATGTCAAACACGAGGTCAGCGTCAACTGGGATACCTGAACCGTAAGGTGGTGTAGATCCGTACGCGAGAGCCGCAGGAATAAGCAAACGACGGGTGCCGCCTACTTTCATACCAGGTACGCCTTGCGTCCAGCCAGCAATAACGCCACTTAGAGGGAAACTGATTGGCTTACCGAAATCACGAGAGCTCTGGAATACGGTACCTGTTTTAGCAACAGCACCAGTGTAGTGACAAGTCACCGTGTCATTAGCCTCTACGACAGCGCCGGTTCCTTCGACGCGGTCTTCTGTTTTTAGCTCTGGTACAGAATCAACTGGGGTAAAATCTTGCATATGTAATATCCTTCCTAGACTTTTTGAATTCTCAGTAATTTAACAACGAACACGAGGTCTGAGTTAGCTGGAATTGCTGAACTTGGTGACTGGCTACCGTAGGCTTCAGCAGCTGGGATAACCAGGCGGCGAGTACCACCTACTTGCATACCGACCATGCCCTTGTCCCAACCTGTGATTACCTGACCTTGGCCAAGTGTAAATGCAAAACCAGTTGTGTCGGTAAAGTCTTCGTCGAACTTAACGCCCGTAGTCGCTAGAGTTCCGTAGTACTTCACGACCAAACAGTCGCCGGCCTTGGCAGTCGCGCCGCTACCAGCTTCTAGGTCAGTACTTTGCAACTCAGTAACAGTACCTTCTGGCTTGTAGACTTCTGGAGCTGACAATGCTGTTTCAGACTTATTGTCTGAGCATGTCTGCTGCTGGTCAGTGTTCGTCTGTGCAGTTTTACTGTCTGCATTCGACTGAAAAATCACATAAATAGTACCTGCACATGCACTTGCTAAAAATAGAAACGCACCAAACCCTGCAAAAAATCGATCACGCTTTCGCGCCATATCCTGTTACCCTCTCGTTAGATTAGTTCTATCTTGCCACACTTTAGTTACTAGAAGCAAGCATCTGGAGGTTTTCTGAAAAGCCATGCTCCAGATCATAGAGTAATTGCTCTTTGACAGGCTGCCAGACTCCAAATGGTGTCTGCGCTAAATCTTCCGTAGGCATCCACTGAGGCTTGAAGCGATTGTTAGCGTCGCCATGGAGTGCTTCTTCTGAATCAGCCGGCAAATGCGGCTCACCAGATACATAATTACAAAGGAATATGGAGTGGTCTGTACCGTCGGCGAACTTTACGATATAGAGCAGACGCTCAATAGCTACTTCGCAGCCGGTCTCTTCAGAGAGCTCACGCACTACCGTCTGTTCCGGTGTTTCCCCGGATTCTATGCCACCGCCAGGCACGGAGAAATAATGCATACCAGAACGCCAACGCTCCATGAGAAGCAAGTTGTCGTTATGGAGCACAATTGCCCGGGCCGTGTGTCGTGGAGTCATGTCAGTTCCCTTCCATCTCGTATTTGAGTAACTTCTTCTTGCCAGCCTCGGTGTGGGTTTGTTGTAGCTCGAGTAGCTGAGCATAGATACCACCACTTTTCGCTAGAGTCTCAGGTGAACCAATCTCGTCCACTTCACCGCCCTTAAGCGTTACGATCGTATCTACTGACTGAATGGTACTCAAGCGGTGCGCAATGATAAGCGTTGTACGGCCACGCATCAGCCGTTCAAGCGCTTGCTGCACTTGGCGCTCGCTCTTAGTGTCCAAACTACTGGTAGCTTCGTCTAAGATGAGGATCGGTGCATCTTTAAGGAGAGCTCGGGCAATTGCAATGCGTTGTTTCTGACCGCCACTGAGTTTTAAGCCTCGTTCGCCAATCTCGCTCTCATAGCCTTTTTCAAATTTCTCGATAAATTCATGAGCGTTAGCTGCCGTTGCAGCCGCTTCGACTTCTTCATTGGTGGCACCTGGACGAGCATAGGCAATGTTCTCACGGATAGTGCCACTAAAAAGCGCCGGTTCTTGGAAGACGACAGCGATTTGCTCGCGCAGGCTTGCCTGGCGTACTGTGTTCACGTTCTGACCATCAATGGTTACAGCGCCTGATCCAGCTTCATAGAGCCTGAGTAGCAGACTCGTAATGGTTGTTTTACCCTGCCCACTCTCACCAACGAGCGCCAGTTTACTGTCAGCTTTAACGGTAAATGATACATCCTTAAGTACGGGAGTATCCGCCTCGTAACCAAAGCTCACGTGGTCAAAGGCAATCTCACCTTTCTTGACAACTAAAGGCTCAGCATTGGTAGCGTCGTTAATTTCAGGCTCTTCGTCCATGACCGCAAAATAGTCACGACTATTGGCTACTGCCCGCTGTGTCTGTGAAACTAAGAAGCTAATACTAAACAGTGGAATACGAATAAGCTGTGTGTATTGGATTAGCAGCACCATGGTGCCAAGGCTATAGTGTCCACGAGCAGTCTGTATGAATATAAAAGCATAGAGCGCGAAGTTAATAACTGCGAGTACGGTGCGCCGAATGATGTCATGTTTATGCCAATGGATGCTTTGTGGATGTGTAGTTTTAATAATCCTACGCATTAAGCCGTCGAAGCTTTTGAGCTCAGCGGCTTCTTGCACAAAGCTCTTTACTACACGCACCTGTCCAACACTTTCGGCAAATCGGCCACTCGCCTGATCACTATCGACGTTAATATCCTTTTGGTAGCCCTGCCATTTTTCGTTACTTAGTGTAGTCAGCCAAATGTAGATCGGGTACAGACTCAGGAGGATAAGCGCAACAGGCCAAGAGTAATAGGCGACGATTGCGAGCGTAAATACGCTACTAAAAATGAACTGCAGAAAGTTATTACTCATCACCTGCGTGTAGTTACTAATCTGGTTGATACCGCGGTTCATGCGGTTAATAATCGTGCCGGTAAGCTCAGTGTCGAAATAGCGCTGTGGCAAGCTCATGACATGTGCGTAATACCGATTACTCAGCAGCCGTTGTTGGTGGGCGCTTAACATATCACCGACGTAGCCGCCGATGTTCGAGAACAGCGTCTGCCCCATATCCACGGCAAAAATCAGTAGTGCATATACCGCTACTCGAGGCACGCTAATATGACCACCATTCGCGGCTTTAGTTAGATGGTCAATAACCGCCTTAGTTAGAAGCGGGGTGATCTGACTCATTGCCGCTACTAAAATACTAAATACAGAAACACCGAGGTAATATCGCCACAAACTACCGGTGAACCTAAGGATTCTCCAAATACTCTTCATGCGTTTATTGTACGCCCTTAGACAACTTCAGCGCCAAAAGCCTGGTGAGCTGCCTCAGCAATAGTGCCAAGCATTTTGCTCACTTCTGCGTCAGTCATAGTACGTTCATGACTGGCGATGCTCAGGCGGAAGGTTACGTTCTTGGAATCGCTGCCTTCTGCCTGGTAGATATCAGTCATAGGTGCATGTGCGAAATAGCCCTGTTGTTTGAACTCAGCAACTTTTTCGTAGAACACGGTGCGCAAGTCACCATTCAGTACATCAGCAGAAACTTTGAGGGTAATATCCTGTGTGATCTTAGGGAAGCGTGGCAACGACATGTAGGAGACTTTCGCCGTGGCGCTTGCCTGCATGAGCTGGGTAAGTCCTAGACCAAAACCAGCAGTGTGTACGGGTAGTTTCAGTGCCTTACGAATGCTCGTCTTGTATTCGCCAATGATGCCGATAGGTAATTCAATGCCACGAGCATAGACTTCTGCAGAGCGATCGAGATCATATGGCTGTACCATCGGATGGTCATTGCCCTTGGCATTCTTGTCGATCTTACGGAACTCAAGTGGCACTCCAAACTGGCGAGACAGATTCATAAGGAAAGC
>CAZBLZ010000025.1:0-2602 GCA_964493045.1 uncultured Candidatus Saccharibacteria bacterium | reverse complement strand
TCGTTTGCACCAGCGGTTGCTAGTATGTCACGCACCTTGCTCTTAAGCTCAAGCATAGGGTTTTTAGTAACTGGCTGAATGCTACGGCGAGGTAGTTCGAGGGGTAGCTTGTCGAAACCGTACAAACGGCCAACTTCTTCAACCACATCTTCACGGGTTTCAATGTCGGTTCGCCAGAACGGAGCGGTAATAGTTAGAACTTCGCCTTCGAGGGTGACTGTGCATTCAACGTTTTCGAGCAAGCGCTGCATGTCAGCTGCCTTAAGGTCGAAACCGAGACGTTCAGTGATGAAGCTTGCTGGTAGTGAGATAGGTGGATGTACCCATGATCGATCATGAACCTGACTCTCGTCTATAACAGGGCCGGCAACTTTACCGTCAGCTAGAACGCGAATCTCGTGAACAGCCTTAGCCAGTACTTTGTCATTCTGGAGTGGTGATTGGCCTTTGTTGAAGCGTGTTACAGCATCAGTAAATAAGCCGTGCGCCATAGCAGTTCGGCGGATTGAGTACATATCGAAGGTCGCAACTTCTAAGATAATATTCTTGGTTTCATTGCTTACTTCGGTATCTGCTCCGCCCATAACACCACCAACACCAATCAAGTGGTTACCACTGGCAATCATGATTGCCTCTTCGCGTGGTGTAATCTGCTTGCCGTTCAGTAATGTGATTTGTTCGCTGGAATGAGGGTAACGGACAGTAATTTCGGCAGCACTGCCGCCCGAAAGAGCCCGAACCTTATCGTAGTCGTAGGCGTGTAATGGCTGTCCGGTCAGTACCATAATGTAATTAGTAGCATCGACAATATTGTTGATGGGACGAATGCCCACACGCATTAAATGTACCTGTAGCCACAGTGGGCTTGGCTTAATAGTAATGCCACTGAGAGCCACTGCCATAAAACGAGGTACCAGTTCTGGTAGTTCGTTATGTACGGTTAGTGGTAGTGTCTCGGCTTCTGAATCAAGCGAATATTTACCACCTGGGTTGTACCAATCGGGTCCGACGAACTTCTGACCAGTAATACCCGCGATTTCGCGGTACACACCGAGCAGACCAAAACAGTCAGGGCGATGGGTGAACATCTTGTTTTCGATATCGATAACGTAGTCGTTTAGCTCGCAAGCCTCAGCAAATGGTGTGCCAGGTTTCATGGTATCTTCGAGTTCTAGAATGCCGTCGTGCTCATCACTGAGAGCCAGTTCGCGAGGTGAAGCCAACATACCGTTACTCATCACGCCACGGAGTTCACGGGCACCAAGTACAAATGGATCTGTAGCGTAACTCTCCGGCACGGTTGAGCCAGGTGGCAGCCATGCGACCGTTAGCCCTTCACGGACGTTTGGTGCGCCGCAGACGACTTGAACCAATCCGTCATCATTACGAGCAACGTCTTTCGCAGCACCGCCGTCGTCTAGCAAGCAGACGTTGAGGTGATCGGAGTTCTCATGTTTGTGACATGAGACTACGCGCGCAACCAATACACCCTGGTATTTTTCACCTAGGTTTTCGGCTTCTTCGACCGCACCAAGTTGTGCACCGATTTTATCAGTCAGCTCCGTGATCGGCATAGAGAGCAAATCAAGGTTTGTATAGAATTTGGATGGAACTAATGGAACTTTCATGCGAATTGCCTCAAGAAATCTAATTTGCCGGATTCGAAGTGTCGAATATCTTCAATGTTGTGCTTCATAAGTACCAAGCGATCTAGACCACAACCCCATGCAAAGCCCGTGTAGACTTCAGGGTCGATGCCCGCTTCACGCAGGACATTCGGGTGGATCATGCCACAGCCGAGTAACTCGATCCAGCCAGCATAGCTACAGATGTTGCAGCCTTTTTTGTCGCAGAACGGACAGCTCAGACTAAACTCAAAGCTTGGTTCAGTGAATGGGAAATAAAACGGCTGCGTGCGTACTTCTAGCGCGCGGCCGTAGTAAGCTTCAAGGAATGTCTTGAGTGTTGCGATCAGATTGCCGGCATGAACACTCTTACCAACATAGACACCCTCTAGCTGGTAGAAGGTGTGCTCATGACGAGCATCAAGGTCTTCATTACGGAATACGCGACCAGGGATCAAACACGCAATTGGTTCACCATTTTCAAGGTTACCGGCGTACTTAGTCAGCACACGGTTCTGCATGGTTGAAGTATGTGCTGGTGCAATCAAAGGTTTGCCATTAGCGTCTGTTTGCTTGGTCATGAAGGTATCGTAGTCATCACGTGCTGGGTGACCTTCTGGGAAGTTCAAACTACCAAACATGTGGTAGTCGTCGTCGATCTCACGTGACTCTACAGCATCAAAACCCATGCGGTAAAAGATATCGAGCACGAGCTCAAGCTCAGTCATCAGTGGATGTTTGCTGCCTGTTTGGCTTGGCAACAAATGTGGTCGTTTACCTTCTGGAACATTCACATCAAACGGCGCGGTAACGTCAATCGCAGGAAGTGCTTCAGCTTCCTCTTGAGCAGCATCTACCATAGTCTGCAGCTCACCCCGTAGCATGTTCAGCTCTCTACCGAACGGCCCGCGTTCTTCAGCCGGCAACTGCGGAATTTCGGCATAGAGAGCTTTTAGCTCAACCGCTTTTAAAATATC
>CAZBLZ010000024.1:6148-16265 GCA_964493045.1 uncultured Candidatus Saccharibacteria bacterium | reverse complement strand
TTCTATCTTGGTGCGGATGAGAGGACTTGAACCTCCATGCCTTGCGGCACTGGCTCCTAAAACCAGCGTGTCTACCATTCCACCACATCCGCATGTGAATCTTTCCCTCATGGGAAGAATTGGTAACAGGAGTCATTTTACCGAATAATCAACAAAAAAGCTAGGACTAGATGTGTTAGTTTAGGCTCGTTTGTAGAAGACGAGTTGAGCGTCACCATATGTCTTGTGAGAAACAACGCCAAATCCTGGAAACTCACGGATTGTTTCACTGCCTGGCCATGACAATACAAAAATTCCCTCTTCAGGTACATGAACGGTTAAACGTTCAATAACATCAGGGCGAATATCATTGTAGGGTGGATCTGCTAATACTATGTCAAAGTGGTCATTTTGGTGGTTACGCGACCAGCCACTAATATTCTTACGGCGTACCGTTACAGAGTCCTCTATATCTAGGTTACGGACGTTCTCTGCAATTGTCTTAACTGCGGCTGGGTCAATGTCGATAGCTAGTACATGTGCGGCACCGCGGCTAACAGCCTCGATACTACAGGCCCCAGATCCAGAAAACGCATCAAGTACAGTGAGGCCATTCAGATCACCAAGAGAGTTAAAGAGAGCACCACGAATCTTATCACTCATGGGGTGAGTACGTTGACTTTGTGGGCTTGAGAAATTGCGACCGCCTAAGCTTCCGGCAATAACTCTCATGCTGCTGCTTCCTGGGCTGCGGCGTACCACACGAGAGTGACGGTGTTCACAATGGTAGGCGCTAGTTCTTTACGGACTGACTTGGCGAGCTTAGGCGTCCAACCGGCCCTATAGAATTCCTCGTACATATGGAGATCGTTAATCTGTTGGGCTCGGGTGACGAAAAGTTCAGGAATACCTTCTGATATAACCTGGTTAATCTCTTCTGGTGTAGGTATAGCACGCTTTAAACGAAGTGGCATGATCATAACTGCGACACCAAGTTCAAAAGCGATATGTGTTGCAAGCAAACCCTTGTCGCCCCACATCTGCCAGTTGTTACTGACCTTTTGAGGAAGAGTATCACCGGGGATGAGGAGCTTATCTTTCGGAGTAGTACGTGTTTCAATACCTGCGCCACCACGGAGACGCATGAGCTCTTCTTCGTAGGGATAGTGGTGGGCTGGAGTTAAGCCGTCTACTACGGCATGGGCGAGCCATGCGGCTTCAAAGGCGGCACGTGCCTGGTTCTGTTCCTTTAAAGCCTCCACGAGCTGCTTGTAGTGTGTTTCGATAATGACAATAAGCTGTGTATCATTGGCGTCCGTTGGATTGTAGAAGTGCCACGGTTCATCTTGGGCGGGTGTTTTACGCTTAATGCCGTCTGGACCGTCCATACCTTCAAATTGTAAGATCTGTCGCCTTGTTGGGAAGCCAGAGCTCGGCAGCAATGATTCAAGATGACGTCGAGCAGTCCGGTCTATTTTCTGGTGCGCACCAAACCACGCGTCGAACAGGCGAGTTTGTTTGTAGGTTGTTCCAGCGTACATTAGGAACACTCCTCAGAGCGTACGCACAGGTTACAATGGGAAAAATGTTGCATATTAGTTTAAGTTAGTGACCGCGCGGAGTCGGCTAATGCGGGCACATAACTCTGTATATTGTACCAGGCTTTCGTTTTTTGCGAGAAATTCTTGAGCTGAATTCCGTGCTGCAGCAATGAGTATAACATCGGTCAGCTTAGCTACGCGCAAGTCTAGGGCGCCGTGCTGCATCTGACCATAAATAGCACCTGGCCCACGTAGTTCTAAGTCTAATTCTGCTAATTTAAAGCCATCTTGGCTGGCTTCGAGTGCTCTGAGGCGTTTCGAAGGCGCTTTTGAATCGCTCATGAGCAAGTAACAGTACGCTTGTTCTGATCCACGGCCTACACGGCCACGGAGCTGGTGTGCCTGTGCAAGCCCGAATCGTTCAGCAGAAAGTATGAGCATGACACTGGCATTAGGAACGTCTACGCCTACTTCTATGACTGTCGTAGAAACAAGTACATCAAGTTCGTGAGCTACGAATTGCTGCATGATGGCGTTTTTTTCATCGGCTTTCATCTGGCCATGCAGCAGGCCAACACGATATTTTTTAAATTCTTTAGTTCGGTATTGTTCGTAGATCTTTTCAGCAGAATGTGCATCCAATGTCTCTGACTCAGCAATTAACGGACACACTACAAACATCTGACGGCCCGCATCAAGTTCTGTATAGATTGCTTTGTACATCGGTTCAACACTATTCGGAGAGATGATCTCAGTATGAATTGGCTGCCGACCCGCAGGCTTGTCGCCAAGTACGGAAATATCCAACTCACCGTACAGAGTGAGCGCTAGGGAGCGAGGGATAGGGGTTGCAGTCAAACTGAGCAGATGAGGCATATACCCAGCCTTGACCATGAGCTCCTTGCGTTGTTCAACTCCAAAACGATGTTGCTCGTCAATAATGACTAACCCTAATTTGGCGGTCTCGACCTTCTGTTGGATAAGGGCCTGTGTGCCAATTATAAATCGAGCGCTTCCGCTTGCGATCGCTTGGTGCGCCTTAGCTTTCTGGGCAGTAGAGAGTGCGCCCACTAACAGTGCGACTTGTCCTTCAAGCCCTAGGGGCGTCAGTAATTTATAAATTGTATCAGCATGTTGTCTGGCAAGTAGTTCAGTCGGCGCCATAAACATGACTTGGTAGTCTTGTTGCAGAGCCATAAGAGCCGCCATAGCCGCCACCACAGTCTTACCGGAGCCGACATCACCTTCGACTAGTCGGTTCATAGGGTGAGGGGATTGCATGTCTTGGTAGATCTGCCAGACGGTTTTGCGTTGAGCAGGGGTGAGATCAAAGGGCAGGTGTCCTACAAACGTGCGTGCTAACTGCTCATCAAAAGGAATCTGTAGGGAACTGTCACTGGCCAGCTCTTGTTTATTCATAAGTGCGGCCAGTGTTAGCTCGAAGACTTCCTCAAACCCTAAACGTCGCTTTGCTTCCAGAAGCTCTTCGCTACTACCCGGGAAATGCATAGCGTACATCGCTTTTGCGTGAGACATGAGTCTCTGTTCAGTAACAAGCCAGGCCGGTAGTGTTTCGGGCATTCTTGTAATGACGTCCTGGCAGCCGCTCACAATCTTACGGATCTGTTTGCTCGTTATGCCTTTGGTCTCACGGTAAACTGGTAAGATCCGAGCAGTATTTACCTGAAAATCACTAACTAGCTCCGCGCTAGGGCTCATAAGCTGCATACGTTGATTACTGAGTTCAAAGAGGCCTGAGAAATAATACTTTTCACCTGTTTTCAGACCTTGAGCACGATAGGGCTGGTTGAACCAAACAATACGCATACTGCCGGTATCATCGGATACAACTGCTTCTGTTATATGCATACCGCGGCGGACATAGCGCCCACTGGCTTTTTCTACCTGGGCGCAGATAGTAATATTGCCGGGACGGCTCTCAGCTATGGGCGTTACCACCGAGTAGTCCTCGTAACGACGAGGCAGGGTATCAATGAGTTGTCCGACCGTTTTAATACCTAAAATAGCTAGCTTTTTTGCTAGTTCAGTCCCAACCCCTTTGACTACAGTAATTGGATCTTGTTGCCCCATGTCGTATTGCATTATAACGGAGTAACGGGCAATAACGAGGGGTTAATATTTGCGGCGAGCAGCTGCAGCACGAGTTTGAGCAGTCAGTGTATCGTCCAGAGATTTGAAGCTTACTTTTTTACCCTGACTCTTGAGAGCGAGTTTCAGGAGGCCATCTGCTAACGCAGGGTTGTTAGGAAGAAGAGGGCCATGCAAATATGTGCCAATAGCGTTGTGCGTGCGTGCACCTTCCGTCTTATCTTCACCATTGTTGCCATTTCCGCGAGCTAAGCTACCAAATGGCTGTTGCGAACCGTGCAGGTATGTTTTACCACTGTGGTTCTCAAACCCGTATAATGTCCCGAAATCGGTGGTCTGTACAGCCGCATTACCGATCAGTCGTTTACTGCCTCCAAGCGTATCGACGTCGAATACACCGATGCCTTGGATTTCTTGTCCCGTGTTTGTCACGAACTTCTTACCGAACAGTTGGTAGGTGCCACAGACCATGAGCATTGGAACGTCAGCATCTACTAGTTTGTGTAGCTGTTTGCCGATTCGCAAGATATCCGCTTGGATATCAGCTTGCGCACTGTCTTGGCCACCCCCACCAAGTACTAGATCAACCTGCGGTGGCAAAGTGTCTCCGGCGTGGTGGTAGTGCACGACCATCTCAATACCGTGCCACTCTGCACGGCGAACCAGTGTCAGCAGGTTACCACGGTCACCGTAGGTGTTCATCTCATTAGGGTATATGTGTAAGAGATGGATTGTTGGCTTCATGACTTTGTTCCTGCTTGTTTTTTGAGTAGGGAATATAACCTAAGCATTGCGGTATAGCTGGCAAAGATGACTTTATCACCTGGCTGTGCACAAAAATCTTGCAAAGCTGTTTCGATACTTGGTTCTACGGTACCTACGGTAACATCATCATATTGCAGACGAAGTGCCATGTCCGTAGCACGACTGCCAGTCGTAAATGCAACAGTATTGCCGAGACTACTGAAATCAATGTCCCATAACCATGACATGTCACGACTATCGGCGAGATTATCGTTGATAGCAATCATAACCTCAGTGTCGGGACGTACGTATGAAGCCAGACCCTGACGGAAGCTGGCCGGGTTCTTAACTAAGTTTAGTTGGAGCTTACTGCCGTTCCTGAGCGTGAACGCCTGACCGCGTCCGAAAGCTGGTTGTACGTGTGCAAGCTGAGCTAAGAGCTCTGCGGGTTTTGCATCTGGTAAGAGTGCTTGCAAGAGTGCGAGGGCGCCTGCTGCATTCTGGAAGTTGTGCTGTCCGGTAACTTGGAGTGTGGTCGCGTATTGTTCCTTACCGATTTTGTAATCTGCAGACGCACCCTTAAAGTCCATGAGTTCTACGGCGAGCGGTACGTCAGTGCTTTCAAGTGGCGTACTACCATGACTTACCGATACAATTTCATCATCACGGGGAAAGAATTTTAAAAGTTTCTTAGTAACGCCGAAATATCGCACCGGTATAGAGAGGTTCTGGGCTGCGAGACTTAAGCGTTTGTCATCGGCGTTAACAATGACGCCGGTACGAGCAGCTTGCATAGTTTCAGCGATTAACCGCGCTACAGCATCAACTTCACCGAAGCGATCAAGCTGGTCACGACTAGCATTAAGGCCCAATACCCAGGCAGGTTTAACCGCGTTTGTGAACTGAATGGCGTATGCTTCATCTAACTCAAATACGGCCAGGTCGAAAGGTAGTTTACCCATAAATCCAGCTTGTGCCGTGATACTGCTGATAATACCGCGGGTTAGGTTACTACCTGTGGGGTTTGTAAGTACACGTAAGCCTTGGGCGCGCAAAACTTCAACCACCATTTTGGTCGTTGTTGTCTTACCATTTGTACCGGTGATGATCACCACGCCGTTAGATAGCTGTCTGAGCATGGCTGCAAGGTAACCTGGCACTACTGTTTCAACTACTAACCCTGGGAAAGCCTGGCCACCACTTTTACCACGCAGGGCAACTGCTTTAGCTGCCGTTTTCCCGAGTAAGGTTCCAACGGTCTTTCGCATGTTAGGCTTCGAGCTCAACTAAGGCTGAATCTTTGAATGCCTTGCCACGGCGCAACAGCAACCGGCCATTCTGAAAATCACTAGCTTCGAATGTTTCGCGAGCAACCTTCTGACCATTGATACTAATGGCGTTTTCTTTGAGGAACCTGCGAGCCTCGGTGTTAGAGCTGGCGAGACCAGCTTCTACGAGTGTTTCAGCGATTGGGCTGTCCGTATCTGCTTTTACACTAGGAATCTCTTTACGAATTTCCTCTAAAACATCGGTTGCATCGCTGATTGGTGAAGCGCCAGTTAAGTAATTCGTGACAGCTTCAGCTTGTTCCATCTTCTCTTTGCCGTGAACCAGTGTAGTAACTTCACGGGCTAGGCGAGTCTGAGCAATGCGTGCGCGTGGGTTCTCTTTATGTTCAGTCACAACCTTATCGAGCTCGTCTTTAGGAAGGAGGGTGTAGACCTTAAGGTAATCTTCTACACCAGCGTCATCACAGTTGATCCAGAACTGGTAGAACTGGGTCGGAGTGGTCTTAGTAGGATCGAGCCAAACAGCACCGCCCTCAGTCTTGCCGAACTTAACGCCAGTAGCCTTGTTTATCACAAGAGGAGCTGACCAGATGTGAGCCTCGTCGCCGGTAATACGGCGGATGAGTTCGACACCGGCAATGCTGTTACCCCATTGATCTGCGCCGCAAAGTTGCAGGCTAGCGCCTTTTTCTCGGTGTAAATGCAAGAAATCGTAGCCTTGGATGAGGCTATAGCTAAATTCAGCGTATGAAATGCCAGCACCGTCTTCACCGAGGCGGCTTTGTACGAACTCGCGACCAAGCATCTGGCGCATAGGGACATGTTTACCAACATCACGTAAAAATTCTAGGTAGCCGAGACCTTTGAACCAGTCGTAGTTATCTACGGTTTCAAATTCTGCGCCGGCTAGTACTTGCTTAAACTGTGCTGCAACTCCGGCTTTGTTGTGCGCTACTTCTTCAAGAGACTTGAGGTCGCGCTCCTGAGCTTTGCCGTCTGGGTCACCAATAAGACCCGTGGCACCGCCAACTAGCAAAATTGCTTTGTGGCCGTGAGCGACAAAATGACGGATCATCATCATAACGGCTAGGTTGCCAATTTGCATGCTGTCAGCGCTGGGGTCAACCCCTAGATAGAAGGTTACTGGCGCACCGTCTAAAACAGTAATGTCTTTGTAAGTGGTTTGATTGACGAAACCACGCCAGGTAAGTTCTTCAGATAATTTCATGCCATCAGTATAGCGTATCTGGGGCATGGCTCGCTAGGTCATTCAGAATGCGAAATAAGCCGCTTGTTTTTGTAAAATTTGCTATACTGAGCAGGTAATTAACGTGAGCCTAGACGAGACTATAATTTGATGAGTGATACTAATCCGCGCCCGCGGCGTAAAACACCAAAAAATACCTATACGACCAAAAGTGGCAAAACCATCCAAGTAAATCGTTCACTAACCGACCGCGTTCGGGCTCAGCGTGAAGCTAAAGCTCAGCGCAAGGCTGCATACCTTAGTACGCTACCGAAAGAACCATGGAAGCGTCTTCTGTATCGTTTAGAACCGAAGCGCATGTACAAGTACTGGTTTAGCCGTGACGGCGGTATTATGGCGCTCAAGATTTTGGGCGTTAGCTTCGTTGTCGGCTTCTTGTTAGTAGTCGGTCTGTTTGCTTACTTCCGCAAAGACCTCCCTAAGATTAAAGACATCAACAGCAGTGACTCGGGCGGTAGTATCGCCTACTACGACAAGACTGGTAAGACACTATTATTCCAAGACTACGACGCATTTAAGCGTATTCCTGTCGACGGTGGTGATATATCACCATACATGAGAGATGCCACTGTTGCGATTGAAGATAAAGACTTCTATCACGAAGGTGCATTCAACGTGAAGGGTATTACTCGTGCCGCAGTCAACAACCTAAAGGGTGGTAGTACTCAGGGTGGTTCCACAATTACCCAGCAGCTTGTTAAGTTGAACGAAGGTTGGACGAACGACCACACTGTCAGCCGCAAAGTAAAAGAACTGATCCTAGCGGTTGAACTTGAACGTGAATACAGCAAGGACGATATCCTAACCGGGTACCTTAACCTAGCTCCTTACAGTGGTTTAGACTATGGCGTAGAAGCAGCATCTCAAGACTACTTCCACACGAGTGCTAAAGACCTAACATTGGCTCAAGCTACACTACTATCCGCTATACCTAAATCTCCTGGCACATTCTCGCCATATGCAAGTCCGAACTACAACCCTTCGGCTACAGCGAACTACTTCGATTCAGTTGGTTTGATTGATCGTCAGCACTACATTCTTGATCAAATGGTCAAACAGAAGTACATCACTCAGTCTCAGGCTGACGCGGCTAAGCAAGTTGCTGTCTTAGATCAAATACAACAGATGCCTAGTAGCCACTATGCTGGTATGAAACCTGGCTTTGCATACGCCGTTCTTTCAGCTAAGCAGGAGCTCTCAAAAGCTTTCCCGGCAGCGGTTATTAAGACCGGTGGTTGGAAAGTTACGACAACTATCGATGTTGGCTTACAGAATCTAGCTAATCAGTCGCTTAGTGATAATGCCAAGCTCCTTAAGAAAGATAAGGCAGACGATGCCGCCTTTGTGGCAGAAGATAATGTGACCGGACAAGTCGTTGCACTTGTCGGTGGTATGAACTTCGAAACCCAGCAGCTTAACTTCGCCAGTGAGGCGCCAGTCTCTCCTGGTTCTAGTATCAAGCCATACTCATACGCAACACTGATCAACGACAACAATAATGTTGGTGCCGGTAGCATGATCCAAGATAAACAAGGCGCATTGCCTGGTTACCCATGTACCAACAAAAACACCCCTGAGAACACAAGTAGCCCAGGTAACTGTCTATGGGACGATACACGTAAGTACTACGGTTCCGTAACATTGCGTTACGCACTTGGTAGCTCACTGAACGTACCTGCCGTCAAAGCCTTTACTTCAACCAGTCCAACCGATACCTCTACCGCGGCTGATGGTACTACATGGCGTACTGCGTCTATCAAGAACACGATGAACACCATCAATGCTCTTATGGGCAGTTCAAACGCTTACCGTTGCTACTACCCAGGTACGTCTATCTCAACTGCCACCAGTGCAGATGAAACAAATTGTGGAGCTGCCGCTGGTATTGGTAACGAGGCATACACCACATTAGCCGACCATGTGAACGGTATCGCTAGTCTTGCTCGCATGGGACAGGTTGTACCGCAAACCTTCATTCTTAAGGTGACAAACGCTTCCAACAAGGTCTTGAAACAATTTACGCAGCCTAAGGCTAAGCAAGTACTTAAGCCAGACGCTGCTTACATTGTTACGAACATGGCAGCAGACCCAGGTGCATCGTACTTGAGTGGCCACTGTACTGACACCACTTGTACTGGTATGAAGTTCCACCGTTACAAGGGCTGGCAGAATGCCATTAAGACTGGTACGAACCAGGACTTGGATGGTTTGATGATGAGCTGGAACACCAAATACACTGCAGGTGTCTGGATCGGTAACTACGACCGTAGCCCATATGGTGGTAACCCTGAAAATGTTACTGACCCAATCATGAAGCAGTTCATGCAAGGCGCGATTGATGGTCTTGGTGCTGTTAAGCCAACCAACTGGACACAGCCAACTGACATTAAGACACTTGCAGCATATCGATCTGTAGTGCCATTCTCAAGCCAGTCAGCAGCACCATCTACGGATCTGTTCCCATCATGGTACACAAACAATAAGGCCACCGCGTCATCACAGACTATCGATAAGGTTTCGGGTCTGATCGCTACAAGCTGTACTCCTACGCTTGCTCGACAAACACAAGGCGGTAGTACGAGTAGTTCACTGAACGTAGACATCTATACAGGCGGACTCGCGAATATCACGGGGGCGTCGTCTACATCAAGGAATACTGCGGCGCAAGCGAGTGATAACGTCCACAGTTGTAGTGACGCTCAGCCTACTGCAACTATTACTGCAGTAAACGGCTCACCAGTGGGTGGTAGTAATTCACCAACTTGTCCGCTAACAGGCTGTACTATCTTGGTTCACGTCGAGCAGGGCACGCACCAGCTCACTGACAGCACCTACCCGAACTATCCAGGTACGCTTAACCTAGTTGTAAATGGCCAGACAGTACAGACGCAGAGTGTAGGTAGCACTGGTGACTATCAGTTGACCTATACACCTCCGGCTGGAAGCTCAGGCAGTATCCAGATTACTGCACAGGTGACGGACAGCGTGTTGTATCAAGGTAGTGATACCCAGAGCATTACGATTAAGACAACAACCTCCTTCCGACCTCAGCAAACTACCAGTGGTAGTGGTGGGGCACGCGGCAGGGATGTCTCTCTGGCTGGAATCTTCGGACGCTAGATAGCACGTAGTAAGAAAATATAAAAGGTGCCACAAACCTACGTGGCACCTTTTAAAATTCTGTCAGC
>CAZBLZ010000024.1:0-6048 GCA_964493045.1 uncultured Candidatus Saccharibacteria bacterium | reverse complement strand
CTAAAAAGGATATTTATCTATACATCAACAGCCCTGGTGGCAGCGTATATGATGCCATGGCTATCTATGACACGATGCAATATGTAACAAACGATATCCAAACAGTAGGTATTGGTATCCAGGCTAGCGCCGCAGCATTCTTACTGAGTAGTGGTACCAAGGGCAAACGCTTCTTGCTTCCTCACAGTACCGTAATGATCCACCAGCCATCTAGTGGCACTCGTGGCAAAGTGACCGACCAGGAAATTGACCTGAAAGAAAGCCTACGTGTGAAGCACTTGCTAGAAGGAATCATGGCCCGCAATACCGGTCAGAAAGTTGAACGTGTCCATGAAGATATGGAACGTGATCGCTGGATGCCAGCCGAAGAAGCTCTTGAATACGGTATTGTCGACAAGATAATCGACGATATTAGCGCTACACAGAAATCTGCCTAGATTCTTACAGAGTTCCTTTGCTGCGCTTGTGCTATGATCTAATGCATGATTACGGCAGAACTTTTCTCCGATACTGCCGCAGAAGTGCAGGCGGCAGAGTTACACCAACTAGTGCTCGCCGAAAAGGAATGGCTTGAAGCGGCTCGTGCAGATACGTTTCAAGGGTATGGCACTGAGAGGGCGGCATTTGATTCTCTACGACGCGTAATACGGTCAAGAACCTTAAACGGGTATGTACTCCGCAGAGACAGAGACGCAATTGGGATTGGGACTGTAGTGTCTGGTCTTGTGATCAGAGATCCGAGCTCCAACTATTTTAGTCGTTCACTCCTGTATGGTGACCAGATTGACTATTGGACAGAAGAGATGTCACAGGAAGACCATACGGCAGTGGCATTGACGCTAGCTGAAGCTACTCGAACGCCTACAGTACTTGGGGTTCTGTCCGAGGCTGAAATGGAGCGGGCCGAAGGTATTGTGGCTATGATGGAACCAATAGGTAAACCTGGACGCATTAAAATTCAGATAAGCGGAAAAACCTACGGTTCCCCTCGGGACATGGCGCCTCTACAGGTGTATATGTATGAACGGAGTAAAACAGACGCATAGGCGATTATTTTTGTCTACTAAAAATATCACTGCACGTAATACTTGACGCCGTAGTTTTTACTACGTATACTTCTATGTTAAGAAGTAGTGTAAGTTGGGCTAGTGCTGCATGTGGCGTACGAACTGCAGTTAAGCACCAAAATCTCCCGCTTAGTAATCTTCGCGAGCAAACAGTCAAAAAACAATTTATAAAACCTGTAATTATAGGGGATTAGTTACGCGTATGGCGAAAGCAACAGCATCTAAGTCTGGTTCACGTGTCTTTTTTACGGACGATGGTACCGGTAGTCTCACACTACCAAACCTAGTGGACCACCAGAATAAATCTTTTCAATGGCTAGTCGATGAAGGGCTCGGTGAGCTCTTGCACGAAATTAGCCCAATTGATGACTATACAAACACTAAATTGTCACTGAAGTTCAAAGACTATCACTTTGAAGATCCAAAAATCAGTGAAGCTGAAGCTCGTGAAAACAACATCAGTTACGACGCCCCACTTAAGGCCGTCGTAGAACTTACAAACAAAGTTACTGGTGAAGTTAAAGAGCAGGAAATCTACTTGGGTGACTACCCATGGATGACCAAGCGCGGTACCTTTATTATTAACGGTGCAGAACGCGTTGTTGTTAGCCAGCTGATCCGCTCTGCTGGTGTTTTTTATTCCGCTGAACTACACGGTACTCACAACTTGTACAGCGCCAAAGTTATCCCTGGTCGTGGTGCATGGTTAGAGTTTGAGACCGCAGCAAACGGTGCTCTCTATGTAAAGATTGACCGCAAGCGTAAGATGCCAATCACGACATTGCTACGTGCGCTTGGTATGTCTGACGCTCAGATGCGTGACGCTTTTAAACACGTTGATCAAGACAAAAACAGCTACCTCGAAGCTACACTTGAGAAAGATCCAACTAAGGGTCACTCAGAAGCTTTGATTGAGGTATACCGCCGCCTGCGTCCTGGTGACCTTGCGACTGTTGATAACGCTCGCTCACTCCTTGAAAACATGTTCTACAACTTCAAGCGCTTTGACTTTAGCCGCGTTGGCCGCTACAAGCTCAACAAGCGTTTGAACCTTGATGTTGCAAACACCGCTGAAAACCGCATTATGCGTCTTGAGGACTTGGTTGCAATCATCGCTGAACTGATTCGCCTTAACATTAGCCAAGAGCCAGGTGATGACATTGACTCACTAGCAAACCGCCGTATTAAGATGGTTGGCGAACTCGTACAACGCCAGTTCCGCATCGGTCTACTCCGTATGGTTCGTAACACTCAAGACCGTATGTCTATGAGTGAAATTGAAACTGTACAACCTGGCCAGCTGATTAACGCTCGTCCAGTTGTTGCTGCGGTTCGCGAATTCTTTGCAAGCTCACAGCTTTCACAGTTCATGGACCAGATTAACCCACTGTCTGAGCTCGCTCACAAGCGCCGCTTGAGCTCTATGGGTCCTGGTGGTTTGAGCCGTGAACGCGCCGGTTTCGAAGTTCGTGATGCGCACGCTACTCACTATGGTCGTATCTGTGCCGTAGAAACTCCAGAAGGTGCAAACGTGGGCTTGGTATTGAACCTTGCTAACTTTGCCCGTGTAAACGACTACGGTTTCATTGAAACTCCTTACCGCAAGGTAATTAACGCTGCAACCGCTAAGGACATCGTTGGCCACATCGCTAGCGTTGATCTCGAAGACGCTGACGGTAAAGTTATCGTTAAGGCTGGTGCAATTGTTTCTCAGGCTGATGCTGACAAACTTGCTAAAGTTGAAAAGCAAATCACATGGCCCGTTAAGGCTAAGGTTACTGACGAAATCATCTATGTGGATGCTGCCGCTGAAGAGTCTGCAGTTATCGCTGGTGCTGGTGTAGCACTAGATGAAAACGGCTACTTTGTAGACGAGCGCGTTAGTGCTCGTATCAACCTGAAGTCAGGTGAAGCCGACAGTAACGATGTAACCTTCATCGATGCCGCACAGAACCAGATTATCGGTTCATCAGCTGGTCTGATTCCATTCATTGAGAAGGACTACGTGTACCGTGCATTGATGGGTAGTAACCAGCAGCGTCAGGCTGTACCACTAGTTCGCCCTGCGAGCCCAATTGTTGGTACTGGCGTTGAAACTGCAGCTGCTCGTAACACCGGTCAGGTTGTTCTAGCAGAAGCTGACGGTGAAGTGATCCGCGCTACTGGTAGTGAAGTGGTTGTTAAGTATGCTGAAGGTGCTGTAACGTACGAACCACAGCACTTCATCCGTTCTAACGAAGGTACTAGCATCAACCAGACGGTTGTTGTGAACACCGGTGACAAGGTTGCTAAGGGTGACATCCTTATTGAAGGTATGTCTATCCAAGGTGGTGAACTTGCACTTGGTAAAGATTTGGTTGTTGCATTCATGCCTTGGGCTGGTTACAACTTCGAAGACGCTATCATTGTGAGCCGCAAGCTTGTTGAAGACGACGTTCTAACTAGTATTCACATTGTTGACTACATGATTGAAGTTCGTGAAACCAAGCTAGGCCCTGAAATTGTTACCCGCGACATTCCAAACGTATCTGAGGACGCACTGCGTCACTTGGACGACGATGGTATCGTACGCATCGGTGCTGAAGTGCACCCAGGTGACATCTTGGTTGGTAAGATTACTCCTAAGGGTGAGCAGGAACTAAGCTCTGAAGAGCGTTTGCTCCGTGCCATCTTTGGTGAAAAGGCTAAGGAAGTCCGCGATACTTCACAGCGCATGTCAAACGGCAAGCACGGTAAAGTTGTCGGTGTTAAGATCTTTAGCCGCGAAAATGGTCACGAACTAAAAGCCGGTGTACTTATGCAAATCCAGGTCTTTGTGGCTCAGATGCGTAAAGTCGGCGTTGGTGACAAGTTGGGTGGTCGTCACGGTAACAAGGGTGTTATTGCCCGCGTACTACCAATCGAAGACATGCCATTCATGGAAGACGGTACTCCTGTAGATATCGTTCTGAACCCGCTAGGTGTGCCATCTCGTATGAACATTGGTCAGCTGTTTGAAGCTCACCTTGGTATGGCTGCTCGTGCCCTCGGCATGAAAGTCGCTAGCCCATCATTCAACGGTGTACCTGCTGATAAGATCCGCGAACTACTTAAAGAAGCTGGCTTCCCAGAAGACGGTAAGCAGCAATTGTTCGACGGCCGTACTGGTGACGCCTTTAAAGAACGCACCACAGTCGGTTCTATGTACATGATCAAGTTGAACCACATGGTTGCCGACAAGATCCACGCTCGCTCAACTGGTCCATACACTATGGTTACCCAGCAGCCGCTTGGTGGTAAGGCACAAAACGGTGGTCAGCGCTTCGGTGAGATGGAGGTTTGGGCACTTGAAGCATATGGCGCAGCCAACACGCTTCAGGAAATGCTTACTATTAAGTCTGACGACGTTTACGGACGTTCTAAAGCTTACGAAAGCATCATCAAACAGACTCAGATCATCGGTCCAAAGGTTCCAGAAAGCTTTAACGTGCTTGTTAAGGAACTTCAGGGTCTTGGTCTTAAGGTTGACTTGATCCACCAGAGTGAAGTGGTTGATGCCGAAGCAATTCTTGCTACCAACATTCACCAGGAAGCAACTCACTCCGCTACTGTCACCGTACCAACTCCTAGCATCTCAGACATTGACGTGACTGAAGAAGAAGCTGTCAGCAATGAATTCTTACTAGAAGAAACTGACGAAGAAGGTGCAGTACTTATGGGTGCTACCGAAACCGAAACTAACGAAGAGGAGAACGCGTAATGAGGCGATATTCATACGGAACTGACATTGCAGACTTCGATGCAGTGCGCCTAGCCGTCGCTAGCCCAGCCGACATTGAAGACTGGAGCTACGGTGAAGTTACCAAACCAGAAACCATTAACTACCGTACTCAGAAACCTGAGCGCGATGGTCTATTCTGTGAGCGTATCTTTGGTCCAGTTAAGGACATTAACCCACACGACGCTAAGTACAAGGGCGTTCGCTCACGCGAAGCTGCCGTCGATAAGAACGGTGAGCTCGTTACACGAAGCATCGTACGCCGTGAACGCATGGGCCACATTAGCCTTGCAGTTCCTGTTGCACACATTTGGTTCCTCCGTGGTACTCCAAGTGCAGTAGGTTTGCTCCTTGGCATGACTGTTAAGAACTTGGAACGCGTTGCTTACTTTGCTAGCTACGTTGTGAAGAGTGTTGACGTTGAAAAGCGCGATCAATACCGTGCTGATAAAGAAGCTGAATTCAAGGCTGCTAACGAAGCTATCAAGCTCCGCTTCGAGCACGAAGCTAAGGCTGAAAACGCTGACGTCAAAGCACTTGCAGAAGCTCAGACCAAAGAACTCGAAGAGTTGGCTGCAGACTTTGCAGTACTTAAGGCTCAGTTCGACAGCATGGTTAAGCGTAGCCTGATGAACGAAACTGACTACCGCCTACTTCCTTCTGAACTACGCAAGCTCATTACCGTTGGTATGGGTGGCGCAGCACTTAAGGAACTACTTGACGGTATTAACCTGAAAGACCTTATTGCAGAACTGACTGCTGAAGCTGATGAAGCTAAGGGTCAGCGTAAGAAGAAGCTTTTGAAGCGCCTTCGTTTGCTTGAAAGTATGGAACGTGCCGGTATTCGCCCAGAAAGCATGTGCTTGAGCGTACTACCTGTGATTCCTCCAGATCTACGTCCAATGGTACAGTTGACCGGTGGTCGTTTTGCGACATCCGATTTGAACGACTTGTACCGACGTGTAATCAACCGTAACAACCGTTTGAAGAAGCTCATCGAGCTCAACGCCCCTGAAGTTATCCGCCGCAACGAACAGCGCATGCTCCAGGAAGCCGTTGATGCTTTGATCGACAACAACAACGCCCGTTCTGGTCGTGCTGTAGCCGCAACTGGCCAGCGCCGCCGCCTGAAGTCCTTGAGCGACATGCTTAAGGGTAAGCAGGGTCGCTTCCGCCAGAACTTGCTTGGTAAGATCGGAAGAGCGTTCGTGTAGGGAAAGAGTG
>CAZBLZ010000023.1:0-16676 GCA_964493045.1 uncultured Candidatus Saccharibacteria bacterium | reverse complement strand
CTTTTACGGAGTTTCCACCTGGTCCATTATATTGTACCGTATCGAGTCCGACACGTAGTAGTCCCATTGCGGTAATAAAGGTATGATCAGAGACATCACCGGTCATATCGGTAATACCTTCAACCTGATCCGGATGAAGATGCTGGACAAGTGGCTTTCGTGTAAATGGCAATTTAGTATACCAGTCACTATCATGCAAACGGTCCATGAGCATATCAAGTGACGAACCACCACCACAGAGGAGGATTTTGTGTGGCAATGTATCTAGCTTAGTGAATTCACTTAATGCTAGTTCAACGCCGCTAATCCAGACATCAAGGGTTTTTTGCAGCGCCTTCTGTACGGTTGCACTCTGCTTAGCTGGAATTTTACCCTCACCGAGAGCTAGCTTGAGCTTTTCGGCCAGATCGAATTCAACGCTGAGCTGACGTTCAATACCACGAGTATACGCACGACCACCGATACCAAACATTTTAGTACCCTGTACACCACCATCATTAATAATCGCAATGTCGGTCGTACCACCACCAACATCCATAAGTACTGCACTCATGGTGTTGTTCTGGTCATCACCGATTACACTACGAGCAACTGCAAATGGCTCAGCAGCCACGGCTAATAGATCAAGATCGAGCTGCTCAGCCACACGTTCTAGTGCACCAATATGCACGAGAGGCGCAAAGGCTGTGTATAGCTGTACGACCACATCACGTCCCTGGAAGCCAATCGGGTTTGTCACAGTGTAACCATCGATTTCTATACCAACGAGCGCACTGTTAACTAAACGAACGTCGATTTCTTTACCACCCAGCTCCCAAGCTAGTTCTTGTTTAGCTTTAGCTTCAGCTTTCTCTTGTACGAGTTTGATAATCCGTTCAACTTCAAGCAGGTCTAGTGCCTTATTAGGCTGCTTACGAGCCACACGCACAGTAGTAGTCGTACCCTTAACTAGCTCACCAGCAATGCCGATTATGGCACCACGAGCACTGACGCCGGCTTGTTTTTCAGCTTCATTGAGTGCTGCGTCGCAGTTCTCGACTACGCCGCCGATGTCAGCAACAGCACCAGCTTGCATATCCGTTAACCCTTGGTGAGCACGACCCACTCCAATGATTTCAATTTCTGTTCCGACCACTCGACCTATGAGTGCTTTTACGTATTCCGTTCCAATGTCGAGTCCAATTAAATAGCGCGTGTCATCTGTTGCAGGCTTGCTTGCCTGCACCCTACTCATCGCAGCGTCCTTGAGACCCTTAAACTTATCAAGCATATGTCCCTCATTTTACCACGACCATTTTGTATTGAGAACCAAATAAGTGTGAGCTTACGCACAATTTACAGATTATGCCTTGCTGCGCTCACCTAAAAATATCTATTAAGTTATATACTTTGGCATCAAGTTGACGTGTGTGCACATATTATCAGTGGTATAATTACCCCACTATGGTCACCTCGATTGAATCCGTTCCTCCTATTGAGTTGGCGGATGATGTCGCGCTACTCAGCCGTAGAGACTTCTTGCAAAGATTTGGTGGAGTTGCGCTCGGCACTGCCGGGGCTGTCTACGGAGCTACCTTGGCGTACGAGACAGCAGAACTTATCAATTCCGTAGGCACTCTTATTGGTCGCGAGGAAGATGAGACATGGCCCCACAATGGACCAAGCTTTACATGGCTTAACGCCGAAACAGACAACAAACAGCAACAATGCATCGTGTATCTTCCGGGATTCGGTGAAATGAATCCAAAGGACAATGCTACGGATTGGTTAAAAATCAGCAACTTGCCAGATGTACCTATGGGCTATCTAGATTACTCTAACCAAGGTACTAATCTTGAAACCATGGTTGAGCTTGTTCGCTCTGCGGCCGAAACAAAAGGTTTCACTGAACTTCATGTCGTAGGCAGAAGTATCGGCGGCCTATACTCTCTACCATTTCTTGAGAAACTCGGTATGCCCGTCAAAAGTATAACTTTCATCTCATCCCCTTCTCGGCTTGAATACGGCGACTTTGGAAACTTGGGCAGCGTTATGGCCGGTTTACCAAAATGGCGTGCCGTCGACACAATGGCCAAAACAATGGTCAATATGTACCGCGACTACGAGCTAAACGGCTTTGACCCATTGGACAATCTAGAAAACGGCTGGCGGGCCACCATGCACGGAGCTAATCCGACTGCCCTCCATCAAGAGTTGCGAGTCGGTAAGCCTATCAACATTCAAGACGGTGATCTGCTTGCTAATCTCAAGAAAAAGAACATCATCGTCCCAGGCTATACCCAAGCAATCTACGCAGCAACGTACAAACCAGCCACGGATATAACCGTCCATGTACAGCCTTCGAGCGCTGAGTATGAAAAAGTGTTTCGTCGCATGGAAGTACCGCTTCAGATCATACCCGTACATTACGAAGGACATGCAAACGTTTCTGAAACCGCAAACCGATTACGTACCATAACCCAAGCCTCTACAACTCCAGAACATATAACTTTCGCGGCTGCACAGTAATTCACAAAAGGCCCAAGCTGCTAACTTGGGCCTTTCAAAAAACTTGGAGTAAACAGAGTGGAGGTCGGCGGAGGGGGGGTACGTGTGCCGAAGGTGAGCGCCCATGTTGTAGCGGCACCCACCCAGGCAGATCACGTCAGCTGACGTTACTTCCGGTGCTCTGTCCGTTCTGCACGTCACGACTCAGGTGCTGTCGCCAGTTGCATGGCTCGACGACCTGCAGGTACTGAGACCGCGCTTCACGCAAGTCTGCGAACAGCTGTACCTGAGCGAACACAAGTCCGAGGAGCAGTTGAACAGCAGACGCCATCTCCAGCACGGAGACAGTCAGCGACAGACGAGAGTCTCCATACATCCACAGCTGGAACTCGTACGCCAGGCAGGCGCCGAAGGCCAAGGCGGCAGTAGACAGGAACACGGTCTGGAACAGCCGCTCGGTGTATCGGATGGCGGCCACGAGGATGATCAGCACTGCCAGACTGGCAATCGACGCATACAGCGTGTGTCGGTTGCCCGTCCGCACGTCCATCGGCAAGCCGGTGGGAACAATGCGGGTCTTCTGCTGCAGAGTCGTCGTGTACGCACCCCACCCGATGCTCAGTGCCGAGGCGGCGAGCATGACGATGGCACTCCC
This sequence comes from uncultured Candidatus Saccharibacteria bacterium, assembly GCA_964493045.1. Lineage (GTDB taxonomy): Bacteria > Patescibacteriota > Saccharimonadia > Saccharimonadales > UBA4665 > JAJZCD01. The sequence goes on along the minus strand of CAZBLZ010000023.1, from coordinate 13,534 downwards.
AGACGATCCCTGCATGATGTTGAAGATCATCACGATCAGCAACACCAGGCCAAGACCCAGCAGTGCAAGCCCCGGATTCGGAGCATTGTACATCCATTCAGGCAGCACTTTGGCTGTCCCCCTTTGATTTGACGAGCAAAACACGCTCGTGCGACAAAATCCACTCTGTCGTCCCATTGGGACAACTTATATTATCAGGAACTGGCTTTTTAGACAATTACCTAGTTTAAATAACAATGCCACCGCCGAGTACGCGGTCACCATCATATAATACGGCAGACTGGCCTGGGGTAATTGCACGAATATCTTCAGTTAAGCTTAGTGTCGCAGTCTGACGACCTGCAGCGTCTTGCGCACTCATTTCAATCTGACAGTCAACAAGAGCTGCGCGATAACGAGTACGTACCTGATACGTCTTGCTCTCTTCAGGCACAGCATTTATCCAATGCAAGTCAGTAATCTTGAGGTCTCGATGCCATAGACGACCATCCTGCAAGTCGGTCGTGACATACACTTCATTCTTAGGCATATCTTTGCCTACGACATAAAATGGTAAGCCGCCACCTACGCTTAGACCGTGACGTTGGCCAATCGTGTAGAAGATAGCACCGTCATGCTCGCCTACGGTTGCGCCATTTTGGTCGATAATCTTGCCATATTCTTGTGGGCCAAGTTCATGGAGCAGGAAGTCTTTAATTCCTACTTTACCTACGAAGCAAATACCTTGGCTATCTTTCTTTTCAGCCGTAGCTAGACCTAGCTCGGTAGCTTTAGTTCTTACTTCTGCCTTGGTCATGAAGTCGCCGATCGGCATAAGTGTGTGCTCTAGTGCATCTTGGGTTACGCGGTATAAGAAATAGGTCTGGTCTTTATCTACATTCGCTGCCGTGTGCAGTTCACCGCTCTCAACCTTGGCATAATGTCCAGTTGCAATCATATCCGCGCCATCTTCAAGCGCAGCATTCAAGAAAAGCTTAAACTTAACCTCTTGGTTACACATAATATCTGGGTTAGGCGTACGACCAGCCTGATATTCAGCCACCATATAATCGACAACCTTTTGGCGATAGCCGTCTTCGAAGTCATACATCTTGAACGGTATACCGAGTTGTACGGCCACGCGCTTTGCGTCCTGGTAGTCCTGCTTCCAAGGGCACTCAAAGCCTGGTAGGTCTTGGCTCCAGTTTTTCATGTATACGCCCGTGACATCATAGCCCTGCTCTATGAGCATGGCTGCAGTTACGGAGCTATCTACTCCACCTGAAAGGCCTACGTATACTTTCTTTGTCATCAACTGACTATTTTAGCAAATTTTGCTACTTACGCCTAGTAGCGGCGGCGAGAAGAGCGAAGGATCTTGCGCTTGTATGAACGGATGAAGAGCCAGAAGCCTACACCAATCGCTATGGCTATGAGCAGTGCGGCCACGCCGAGCATAATTACTGTCGTCGGAATAATCCAAATAGTCTTGGTGATTTCTACAGATTGGCTCTGAGTACCATACGTAAATGTACCGTTGATTGTATACTTACCAAATTTACCTAGATTCTTAATCGGAAGACTCCAGCGACGAGAACTGTCAGGTAAAATTTCATTCTTTGGGTCGTTCTGGTTGAAGCTGGCTTTATAAACTAATTTATTACCCTTGAGCACATTGATCTGGCCAAAAGGAGCTTCTTGTAAGTTTCCTTTGTTCTGGAAGCGTAACATCAAGCTAAGGTTGTTAGGGGTACGGAAGTTAGTTGCAGTACCACCGGATTGCTGTACATCAAAATTAGTTAGAGTTAGCTGTTCTACTGTTGGGCCGGGAACCGTTAGCAAAATGAGCGACGCTACGCTAGCCCCAACCGACAGAGTGCTGCCAGTCAATGAAGCAGGAGCGAAACGAAGAGCGCCGAAATAGCCACCAGCCTGAGCATTTGCCGGCACTCGTACAGTTACAGTAACTTCTTGAGTCTGGTTCGGTGCAACTGTAATGTTCGGTAGCGAAACCATGAATCGTTTCAAGCTGTGACTAGGGGCATAGCTGTTCTCGTCGAGTATAAGAGCCGGCGTACCCTTCTCGTCGCCCGCGACAAAGTCATTTTCAATCGCTTTCAGGATGACTGTACTCTTCGTAAGGTTCGTCACTTGTACTTTCGTAGTACCAGTGTTGCCCTTAGCAATACTCAGATCACTCCTCAGTGGAGATACTTTTAGGCTATTAGCCTCTCCTGTAGTGGTCGTAGCGGAAGTTTTGGTTGTAGTCGCAGCTGCAGCCACGCCGCCTAATTGCCCGACTAGTAACGCGGAGATACTGGCAACTGCCAAGATAACGCTTCGTAGCCTATTTATTCTCACTGTATATATCCTCATTGTTTGTAATTACCTATTACCCTTATGGTATCAGATGGGCGTTTTTTTACAAAATACTGTGCTATACGATCTTTAACAGAAAACTCTCACGATTCAAGAACCGTGAGAGTTTTAGTTTTATAGCTTTTATTGACTTCTAGAATGTACCAGTAGCAATTAAGTTCATTGTTGCCTTGTAAATACCAGCTGGAGTAGTTGGCGATGCAGAGGCCGCGAACGTAAGCTTAATATTCTTATTCGCAACAGGAGCACTTGCAGTGTCAAAGATTGGGTCACCATAAGTGGTGCTCACATCAGAGCCCATACCATAGTGAGTAGAAGTGCCGTCATACAATGCACCAGGAGCTAATGTACCGGTAGGTGTTGCAACTGAGGCAGGAGCGTTACTGGCACTACTGAGCAGCATTCCAAACAGTGCATTACCGCCCGTGATAGCTGCAGCAGCAGTACCAGCGCCTACTGGAGCGATGTCACATGCTGCGCTACCAGTGCCATAGTTAGGCTCACCAAGTCGCTCCAAACCGCCACAAACATTATTGTTTGTCATACGAACGACTGCGCCACTACTCGCGTTTGTTGAGATCTGAGCCCAGTCAGATGCAGTGTCGGTTTGACTCGCATCCAAGGCCGCAGGGGTACCGTGACCCAGCGTAAGCTTAGGATCAGATACTGCAACAGCTGAACCGCCACCATCAGCACCACAAGCCCCAGAAGGACCAGCATGAGCACCATCGTCACCAGAGACACAGAAGGTCATCGTTTCACGAACTGCGGCAGTTACGCCAATTCCGTTAGTGATAGCCATTGCGATACCACCATCGTCCTTCGCGTCAGCACCTTCGTCTGTAGCATTGTAAGTATATTCACTCGTGGCGTGTGCAGATGTGTCATAAGTGACAATACGTGCATAGAATCCAACGGTCGAACTGGTTGCGACAGATGGATTAGTAATACCCGTGAGCACAACATCTACATCACTGTTAGCGCCGATAGTGTCTGCCACCTTCACTGTACTGTGCGTACTGTTCAGGTTCATGTCAGTAGCCGTAGCTCCACCCGTGGAAGTTCCTACGCCGGATACACTAAAGCCGGTAGGCGCAGTACACGTCTGTAGAGGGATTGGGCTGTCATTACAAAAATCCACCACAAAAGCTCCTACGGCCGTAGTTGCGTGGAATTTTACTTCATAAGTAGCGTTTGTTGCACTCACTAGCGAACTACTAAGCGTGATTGAGCGAGCGCTTAGCTGTGCGGCAGAGGCAAACGCAGGTACAAGACTCGGAGCTACAACTCCCAACAACAGACCTAACGAAGCTAAGCTGTAGCCCGCTCTTCGATCCAAAAATCTGAACGATTTCATTATTTTGTTTCCTTTTATTTTTTGATTATTTTTGTTTGGTTTATAACACTCTTAGTTTTACCATGCTTGTGCTTGCCTACGCAACCTTTTTTGGGATTTTCCTTGACAAGTTATCCACAGTTTTCATTTCCTCTCTGAGGGCCTGTCAATAATCTGTAATTCTCCAGCAAGACCTATAACTCTTTGTAGTTTGCCATATCTTTTTCGAGCTGACGATGTAGGCTTACGAGTTCACTACGACGGCCGAGCCAATAAGCTGGGAGTAACAATATCGTACAGACAATCGTGGGGATCCACATAACCTTGGTAACGGTAGTTGTGCCACCTTTACTATTGCCACTCGTACTACCTGTCGTTGGAGTTCCATTTGCTATTGCTACTAGTTGCAAGAAAGCACTAACGCCATTCACATCAGTCACTTTAACTGTGACATGATAAATACCCGCCTTATCATATACATGGCTTATATCTACCTCACCAGAGAGCGGCTGACTCTTGAGTGTAGCCGGCGTACCGTCGCCCCAGTCAATGCTAAAGGCATACGGACCCGTACCACCAGAAAGCAACAGTGGCCACGTGAGTAGGCTACCTGGATTAGCTGCACGGCGTCCGTAATTACTAGTTAGAGTTATAAGCGTACCGAAGGCCGAAAAACTGGCATTATCGTAGTTTACGCTTACGTGATTGCTATCAGGACTAGCCTGGTCGAGGTCATCAAACTGAGTAGCGCTCAGCTCATTTAAGCCAGTGAATAGTGTAACCTGCATGCTAAAGCTTCCGCCGACACAGTTCACGGCGCCCACAAGCGCACCATTGTCATATACCTGAACAAGCAAGCCTGTAGTACACAGGCCGCTGACAGTGATCGGTGAAGTGCTAAATGAAGCACCATTGCTCGGGGTAGAGATGGTAGCAGTAGTTGTTGGGGCGGGCTGTAATTTAGTCGCCTCTAGGCCATACGAATTCGCTTTAGGGGCGGGTACAGGGAGCGGCGTGATAGCGTGTGCTCGTGGCATTACAAGTAACAAGAGTAAACACAAGCCGACAATTACGCCTACGTATGTTTTCGTCATAAAATACTGCCTAGCCCACATAACTTATGCTTATTTTACCTTGAAGTTATCGATTTAAGAAAGAAAAACTGGCCGTTAAGCCAGTTTTTCTGAAATGTTAGTTTCATGTTAGCCACGAAAGCGAGACTTAGGTCGGCTTACTTTATAGCCAGTACCTTGTACGGCACCCCGGATTTTGCGCTGAAGTTTCCAAGCACCCACCCCGATTAGCGTTAAACCAATGACCACAACAGCGATAAACCACCACGGTAAATACCAGAAGGTTGCCGTACCCGTAACCTCATGAGTTTGGTTACCGTTTTGACCATAGAACACATCCAACGTGGCGGTGTAGCGACCCGGCTTGAGGCTTGGATTTACACATGAAGTGTTCTTGCTTGTACCGCCCTCTGCTTTAATCTTTTGCTGTACTGTCTTTATGCAGGTTGCAAATAAGCGCGACTGACCGAGGAGCGCTAGCGATGAGCTAGGATTTGTAGTCATGTTCGCCACCTGATGTCCAAACATATCCTTCAGCACTATATTACCGGCAGGACTTTCGAACACATTACCCTCGTTCTTAAGCGTATAGGCAATTGTCTTTGGTTGTTCGTTAGTGTCAATAAACACAAAGCTACCTGTGTTGCCGCTAGTTTCCGAATTATATGCACCGAACTTTTGAAGGGTCATTGATTCTTTCACGGTGCCTGGTACGGATACAAACGCCAGAGTAACGCCAGAGGCATTCAACGCAACGTTGCCACCGTTCGCACCACCCGCTTGATAAACAATTGCACTATAATAACTACCCGCGCCTAAACTTTTAGGAATTGTGATTGTGTAGTTAATAATCTTAGAACCGCCAGCAGGAACTACAACAGATTTTGGCAAGGTCGTAAACGGCTTCAAAGACCAAGCAGTTTGCGGGGCATTGTCAGCTAAATATAGCTTTGGGGTTCCGGACTGATTGGTAAACGTAAAATCTATCATCCTCAGTGAGATGTTTAGATCGGCCGTACTGTCTAGGTTGCCTATAGTCAGCTTATCCGTAACCGTCTCGCCAGGCTGAATAATATAGTTCTTCCGAGGAGTAATACTAAGTGCAGAAGAACCAGCACTTGTGGGAGTAGTGGCAGCGGACGCAGGCAGTGCGCTCACCGTAACTATTAGAAGAGTCAGCGCAGCACTGACGTAGCTAAGAAACCGTTTCATTATAAAATCTCACACCTTTAAATTTAACTATTAGCGTTATTGTAACACCTACGTTTAGAACCGACCAGAACATATATAGGTAATCGTTGTGGTATAGACACCGGCTCGCAAGTCGGGAGGACTATTCACTATGTAGCTTACGGTAAATCGGCGTAGTAAGCTTACGTTAGGGGCGCTAGCCACCTCATCACCGTCCTGAAACATAAATTCATTAGGCTGATTATAGCCAGCCGACACAGTAGCGTTAGTCGAATCACCATCCGGGTCATCGCCGATACCCGGTGCACTATTTGCCACAAGGTTAATGCCGAATTGACTATTGCCAGGAGCGCTCACCGTTGGACTCGCAAGCGCGTTGATTATGTGCGTACCAGCCTCCATCGTCGTACCATTTGCCGTTATGGCATAGCCTCCAGATGCATTCGTACCCGCTGCCATCTGCGAAGTGGCCGTTAGTGTATTATTGGGGTTCAGTGTACCCATATCTGTGTAATACCCGCTGCCACTTGTACAATCCGGGGCTACTTGTCCTCCCACGCAGAATATAAGCATTGGCGGCACCTGCGTCTCAAAACCCACTCCATCGTTGATCTCAGATAATACCGAGCCTAAATCTACCACAGCTCCGCTAGCATCGTCGCTCGCATAATCACTCAGTCGAATAGAAAACGAGTGTGACGTATCGGTTGGATTCACGACACCACTCAGATCATAGACCGACGGTGTATTGCCTACGGCTTGAGGCGTACGACCAAGCACTAGATGATTGCTTGTCTGAGTAGATATACTGTACCCCGTTTCTCCACTCTGATCTGAAAGAGTGGCATGAGATACGTCTAATCCAGCGGGTGGATCACAAGGATCAGTTGGGATTGGATCCATACAAAACAGCATATCAACCGACCCGATTGTCGTCTGCGTAGTATAAGTCAGCGACACCTTATATTTAGTTGTCGCACCTGGCGTGATGTCATATACAAACAGGGATCGATTAGTAAAGCGAATCACTGCAGATGCCTGCGCAGTAAAGATTACAAAACTACACAACAAAAGTAGCACCGTTTGTACAAGTATCAAACGGTGCGGCGTTACAGCCGCCCTATACCTCTTCAACTTCTGCATAGTTATATTGTACTAAACCATGAGCGAGTTACTAAATAATGTGATATTTATCTCGTTACGCTTAAGCAACGAGAAAGTTTATGCTAGTTACTGAGTTGACGCACGCCGGATGGTATTTAGAACAATCTAAAGTAGGCTCAACCAAAATACCGGCTCCAATGGAACCGGTATTTTGTTATTTTGTCCTGCCAACTATGTGGCGTGTTATTGACTAAGTCTATGCTTAGTACTGAGGAGAAGCTACGTAGTTAACTTTGGTAGTGTAGATACCAGCTGGAGTAGTTGCAGCAATGTCACCGACATAGCGCATCTTACCAGTCACGCAATCTACGACATCCGTACTTTCAGCGGCAATTGGTACTGGAACAGTATCAGCATGCGAGTTGAAGGCGAATTTAGGACCACTACCATCCGCAAGTACACCGTCGCCTAGGCTGTAGGCGGTCGAAGGAACAAGAGGATATAGTGTTGGGTTGTGCCAGGTTGCACTGTTGGCTGCTTGCTGAGCTACCCAACCAGTGGTAGCTGTAGAGTCATATGTATCGCCAATAGATGTACCTGCGTTGCTCGCAGTCTGTAATGCTAGTCCAAACTGTTCGGTACCCTTGTGCGCAAAGGCAGCAGTCGTATCGGTCATTGGAGCAATCTGGTCATTTTCTGTGTTCGTTAGTGTGTGGCCAGAATAGTACACCGTAGCACCACCACTAGAGTTGGATGACAGGCGCCAATATGAGGTGCCGTCATAAGGCGTAGCAGTACTTAGTGAATATTCTTGGTCAGACGTACCTAATCGAATTGTATTTGCCGGATCGGCCGTATGCCCTGCCGTTGGATTCTTAGGCAATATGGCATCACATTGACCATGTGAAGCCCCCAGATCAGTTACATTGTACATGTCAGGGTCAGCAATACCCACGGAAAAGTCCATAGTTTCCAAGACCTTGGTCTGGATCTGTATAGACTGGTTCATGACATTCGCCACTGTCACACCACCATCTACAAGTGTTGTGTTGTCTTGGGTTGTGTCATCATTAAAGTCATTAATCTTTACAAAGAACGCACCAGAGCCAGGATTGGTAATGTAATTGCCATCGGTACCATAGAAGGTGACCTTAACGTAATCACCAGGGCTCAGGCTTTCACCTGTACTATTCTTAAGGGTAATGAAGTTATTCTTACCAGTCTGGGCAACGGTTGCCTCTTCTTTGTTTGTCGTAGTCATCGTCCAACCACTGGAGAATGTACCGGCGACACCACTTACGCTAGTGCCAGTTTGAACCGCAAAGTTGCCTTCGCTGTCGTTACGGTTAGGTACTTTGTCCGCGCCAGAAGGCATCGCAGACACCTCTGTGGGTGTTGACGTTACTACGGCAAGGTCACTAGTGCTAGAGGTATCGTTACCACGAGTACCACCAGCTAACACGCTGCCGCTGTCGTCACCAGGCGACTGGCATAGACCGGCAGGTGATGTACAGAATTGGAACGTTAATGCCTTAATAGTTGCCGTCGAGCTAACGCGGAACGTAAACGTTTCACCTGTCTGCTTGCCATTAACACCACTGTTTGGTGGAGCATACGTAGGATTGTTAGAACCGTCCAAGTATGCCCACCCTGGTGAAGAGCTGCTAAGTAGCAGACTACGCTCGGTAAGCGGGTTCAGTGCGTCAGCCGACACCAGTGCTGGCATCGCCGAGGCGCCAATTCCCGCTAGCAAGCTAACCGCAGCAAACAAGGCCGACCCACGTCTTGCAGCTTCCTTAAATTTATACATGTATATGTATCTCCTTTTCCAAATTGTAGTTTTTATATTAGAGGGTACAGAGCGGATTGTACCACCTCGTTTTTTTTACCACAAGCGGTTATGCACAGGTTCAGTAAGTAATCATACATTTATATCGTAAGACTAGCTGGAATGTTTAGAACACTGGAACTGCAACTGCAGAGAACATACCACTATAACGCCCACCAGGCGTCACATTCGATACATTTATGATCATAGACATGGTGTAGTCAGTTTCACCGGTACTCTTTGTGCTGTGCGCTACAATGTCACCGTCTACGTATTTAAAGAGGTCAGGTGTACCATAATCACATTCTGTGACCATATCGTCACAGCCGGTAGTACCAAAGCTAAATGTGCCTGATGGTACCTGCAAGGGATCAGCTCCAATATTTGGCGCGGTATTGTTTGCTAGGTTTATACCAAACTGCTCAGCGCCTGCGTGTGAAGTGCTGGGTGTCGTAAGTGCCGTCAAGTGGTGTACGCCCTGGCTTGGCGGTGTACCCGTAATCTGCAAGACATAGCCGTCACTTAAGTAATTCCGCACCTTAATCGTACTTACTGCTGTACCGGTCTTGGTATTATCAAGAACACCCATGTCTTGGTTACCTGCTACAGTAATTACCTCAAGTAGAGGCGCGTCGCTCGTATTAGAACCAAACTGTGCCGAATAGTTCGCGCTACTCGCTCGACCCACTGTCGTATCTCCGACCGATATTTTTCCACAGTAGTTGGCAGAACAGTCTTTTAAGGCCGATCCAGCCCCGATTTGGGTTTCAGTAACCGTGTAGTGAGTCGACTTCGTCTGACTAGTAGCGCCAGCCGTACCAACACTACCCAGCGAAAACATCAGCGCAAGCGCCACTATACACGAGTATTGTCTTAGGATCCCTTTACGCATATTGCTTACACCTATTATGGTAAAGATCGCGCTAAAAGACAAACCGTTCGTGGTTTTACTGGTCGAGAGCAGTTAAATTTAGTATGATTAGGGTAAGCATAACCATTGCCCAATATAAGTATGGAATCAGACAAAAAACCAGATTCAGACGCCGGTAAACCCGCAGAGGGTGGTGCAACGCCGGGCCAAAGCGTTCCGCAAGATGCATTGGAGCGCACAAACGAGGACCTAGCCAGTGCAGCTCCGGTACAACCAAAGCCAGAAGATGTCCTAGGCCCCGACGGTAAACCGCCTAAGAAGCCGAATGCAATCAAGAAGTTCTTCAAGCGGTTCAACATATATCTACTACTATTTTTGCTTATAGTCGTAATCGCCGCAGTTGTCACTGCCGTGAGCTACTTGAACAGCAAGAAAGCCCCTAAAACCCCAACCGTAGCCACCCAGAACCTTACTCAAGACGCGCTAAAGCAACTCGCTAATTCAGATGCCACTGTCGGCGACAGTGGCCAGACCTTGACCGTGCAAGGTAACGCCATATTCTCGGGCCAAGTTTTAATTCGCAGCGACTTAAATGTTGCCGGCACAATTAAAGTCGGACAGCCCGTTACATTCCAACAACTGACTGTCACTGGTAGTACTAATTTAGGCACTACACAGATCAACGGTTTACAGGTAGCGAACGGTACTACCCTGCAAGGTGCAGTTACTGTGCAAAATGATCTGAACGTTGGTGGTGCGGCTTCATTTAGTGGACCCGTAACCGCCGGACAAATCACAGTCACCAAGCTTATTATGAGCGGCAACGCTCAGCTACAAGTGCCTAACCATATATCATTCCCTGGTGCTTCGCCTGGACGCTCAATCAATCCCACTGTCCTAGGAGCCGGGGGTAGTGCTTCAGTAAATGGTAGTGATACGAGTGGCACGGTGAACGTGAATAGTGGCAACAACCCTACAGCAGGCTGTTTTATAAACGTAACGTTCAGTAAAGCCTTTACTAGTAACCCGCATGTCCTTATCACACCTGTGGGAGCAGCCGCTGGACAGACCCAGTACTACGTGACTCATAGCACCACTGGCTTCAGTGTGTGCACTAACAACGCAGCACCAGCAAACCAAGCATTTGGTTACGACTATTTTATAACTGACTAGCGCCAGTCCATTAGTGCAGCGGGCATTAAGCTATTTTCTAGGCAAGGCTATCTATGTTCAACAAGGAGTCACGCCTGGGTTATTTTGATCACGTCTGATAGCATTCACATTCGTCAGTAAGAGAAAGTGGCCAGAAGTACAACCTCCGGCCACAGATTATCTTCTTATTAAGAATGACTCGGCTAGTATCCAATTCTCCCAATTTTTCCACTACTATATTCTGTGAACCAGAGCGCATTGTCAGGACCCGTGGTTATGCCCATCGGGTCAGCACTCGACGTAGGTATCGTATATTCAGTAATACTGCCACTGGTCGTAACACGACCTATAGTGTCAACACCTCCATAATAGTTTGTAAACCACAGTGCATTGTCCGGGCCAACGGCAATTCCATTCGGCTGAGCTCCAGAAGGCAGAGCATAGTCAGTGGACACTCCAGTCGGAGTCATCTTACCGATTGCTCCACTCTCTCCGAACCAGAGATTACCATCTGGGCCCGTGGTAATATTTGTTGAGCTACTGAATGTGCCCGAAGGTGTATATGTGTTCATCCCGGTTACCTGATCGGTGGTGGACGAGAGTACAAGCTGATCTATTTGGTTATTATGGTCGTCGGTCAGCCACAGACTGTTACCGGGTCCTGCAGTAACACTAGTCCAATTCTGATTACCGGCCGTAGGCGCCCAGCTTGAAAGGAGTGTGCCAGAGGAGTTAAACTGCTCTACCTTGCTATAGCCACTGTATCCGCCCATATGCAAACACACCCATACGTTACCACTAGCATCTATCGCAGGCGGACCTACAACCCAGTTTGGGTTATCGCACACCATACCCGCATACTGGAATGTAGTCATCGCATTCGTAGAGGGATTCATATATCCAAGCAGCATATTTTTTGAACCTGATGAGGTGTAGGTACAACCAGAGAACCATATATTACCTGAGGTGTCTACGGTAAGGTTATGACTAACAAAATCCCCGCCCGTATTGCCAGCGGGTATGGTACTGTAATTGGTACTCGTACCTGATGTAGTTATTTTACTGAGAAAAGGCTGGCTTGAACTCGTAGTATTCAGATACCACATGGAGCCAGCCGATGAAACTATCGATGTCGGGTTACTATGACCTGTGGGTAGGGAATATTCGGAAAAGAATGGTGTTGCGGAGATTCGTCCAACTTTTCTACCGTTATATTCCGTAAACCAAAGCGCATTGTCTGGACCCGTGGTTATGCCCATAGGATAGGCTCCCGACGTAGTTATTGCATACTCTGTAACACTACCAGCTGTAGTAATACGACCCACGGTGTCTGTAGCCCCCGCTAAGTGACGCGAAATAAACCATAGCGCTCCGTCGGGACCAGAAGTGATACCGCTCACCGAATCGCCCGAAGGGATGGTGTAGTCAGTAAAAGTCCCACTCGGAGTCATCTTACTAATAGCCCCCACTTTACCGAACCAGAGATTACCATCTGGGCCTGCAGTAATATTCGCCAAGCTATCAAAAGTACCTGATGGGGTATATGTACTCATGCTCGCTACCTGGTCGGTGATTAGCGAGAGTGAAAGTTGGTCAATTTGGTAGTTATGGTCGTCCGTAAGCCATAGGCTATTATTGGGGCCAGCCGTGATACTACTCCAATCCTGGTGACCACCTGCCGGTGATGACCAAGAGGAAAGATATGTACCGGTGGGACTAAACTGCTGTACGATACTATACCCACTAGACCCATTTATATGTAGGCATACCCATACATTACCACTGGCATCTATCGCAGGCGGACCTACAACCCAATTTGGATTATTGCATGCAGTACTGCTAACAAATGTAGTCATCGCATTCGTAGAGGGATTCATATATCCGATGAACATCTTTGGTGAGCCCGATATATAAGCACACCCAGAAAGCCATATATTGTCTGCGGTGTCTACAGCAAGATTATGCGTAGTAAAGTATCCAGAGCTAGCACCTGTGGGGAGGGGGCTGTAATTGGTACTCGTACCTGATGTAGTTATTTTACTGAGAAAAGGCTGGCTTGAACTCGTAGTATTCAGATACCACATGGAGCCAGCCGATGAAACTATCGATGTCGGGTTATTGTATCCCGTAGGTAGGGAGTACTCGCTGATAGTTGGTGAAGCCGACGCCAAAGAAGAAGCTATAAATAGAGGCGATATGACAGACCCAACTAGTATTAAGCTAGGTAGCACATATCTAACTCTACCGGACACATTCTTAATCTTGCCCATGAGTCTCAGACTTTTCATAGCAACCCCTTTGCTTATGTTTGTATGCTAATCATAGCGCAGTAAAAGGACAGCCAGCAATACATAGTGAGCAAAATCACTCTCGTACAGATTGACGCGACCAAGAATTTTATACGTCGACGAAAACAGTAACTTTTTCAGCCTTAACGTGCATAAGAGCTCGTGAAATACGCACTGTTTTAACTTCGTATGGTGTCTTTATAATCAAGTCACAAGGTACAAGCATACATAAGAAGTTGTGGTGGTGCGGCAAAATATCAAACGGCCCCGTCTCATTCTCGGCCGTTATACTGTAGCCTTCACCTTCATAGTAGACCTTGAATGGCGCATACA
>CAZBLZ010000022.1:7727-17919 GCA_964493045.1 uncultured Candidatus Saccharibacteria bacterium | reverse complement strand
GCAGGAAGGGCAGTGTCATAGGCACTCTGCATAATCGCTGAGTTCATAAGTCGTTCACGACGCTCGGGTAGTGTCAGCGGGGCGAGCCGCGGATGAGATTCAATAACCTTGGCCGTAGTTACGCGTACAGCGTCTTGTGTAAGATATTGTTTATATTCGGCTACGACCTCATTGAAGTTGGTTAGGCTAGTAATAATTTGCGCCTCCTCTCGGGTACTCGAAATAATTGCTGTTGCCATCTGGTTAGGGTCAACAAATAGACTGCCATTTGCATCAATCTTTGTGCATGCCACCAAGAACATGCTGAGCACGGAAGTTTCAGAGTTAGTGTAGTCGTTGGCTTTTCTGCCGAGTATCTCTGACAGAAACGCATGGCTTTTCTGTACGGCGTGCATAGGTGCGAGTCTGAGAACACCCTCCTCGTCGAATGATGATTGTTCAATCGCTCTGAGCAGCTCCACATGGTCCGATTTACTGTATTGTTCAGTCCGTTGGGGGATGATCTTTTCTACTATGTGAGGTACTTCAAAACCTGCGCTCTTTATAGATTCCACTCCAGCTTCGCGCCCTTTGGCGAGGCCGGCCATCATCCAAAGTAAGCCATGGGCAGTTGTGGTATGAAGGGCCTGGTCGCGAAGTTCAATATAATCGTTCTGGACACGTACGGAAGTTCGAAATTGACTGATATCGTATGGTATTACAGAGACGACATCATTGTAGTAGTCTTCGTCGGTGGTCGTACTGTTCATCCAGACGCCTTCCTGTATGGCTGCGCTTACTCCGGCTAATGCGGCCAACGTGTTGTCGCGCCGAGCGTCATCGGTTCCTAGTATAGGGCGTCTGTTACCGTCCGCCGCCTCTTCATACATACTCAAGTTAATATGCGTACCGCCGTGTTCACTCACGCCCTTATTGTATTGACTGGCGATTTGTTGAAGCCGAGATTCAACCAGCGCTTGACGGCGTACGAGTTCGCTGGGCGGACAGGGCTGTAGGCGGATTTCGGACATACCCGCATTATCGTAGTAGCCTTCTTGTAATAGTCCATTGCCAAAACGGAATTCTAGCCATTCAGAGCTACTCGTTTGATGTGTTAAATCTTCGTAAGTAGCGCCTCTCGGCACATCCGTAGGCTGAAGAGTAGGCTGTGAAAATTCTCTGTAGAGTTCAAAGTTTATGCAATCTTCTATGGTAAAGGCGCGAGCACTCGCGAGCCATGTATCCTTCTTTTGTGTCTCTTGTTCGGTTGTAGGCGCCAGGTTGTTAATCATGGCGGCTGCTTCGGCTCTCATCTGTGCTTGGCGGGATGAAACTTCTTCTGGGCTGTTGTTAGGACTGGCCGTATCTTCTAGGGAGAATTCGCGCTCCAAACCTGCTAAAAAGTAGAGATCTGGATTGCCATCGGGGTTGTGCTCCAGACGCTGTTCAAGCTCGTCGAGCCGCTGCTCGAACAACAGGGGTTCATGTATAGTTTCGTGGGTGACTGTCTCTATTGTAATACGGCAAGTATAGCATTATCGGCCGTGGAACACGCCAGCGGCTAAATGAGTACTTAATGACAATGACAGGGTGACGAGCCAAAAAAAAGTTCCAGAATATATCTTCTGGAACTTTTTCTAATCTGTAATTTCAATCTGGTGACCTCACGGAGAATCGAACTCCGGTTGCCGGGATGAAAACCCGGTGTCCTAGCCGCTAGACGATGAGGCCAAAAGCACAGTGCGAGCCATGCTGTGTGATTAGAAAATCTCTAAAAACAACCTGCAAATTGTAACATAACAGGGGAAATGAGACAAGGGTAAGGCTAAAGTTCTAAGCTCGATACAGTACCGGCAGGTACCGTAAGAGAGATAGTTGCATTACTGTATGCAGTGCCTGCGGCTACCTCACTAGGCGCAACGGTAGGATTCGCTTTACTAGTCTGCCACAGATTGTATGTACCGGTTGTCTTACCACCTAGGCCGATTGTGATGGTGTGATCGGCAACATCTTTGTTAATAAGCATGATCTTACCATTGTCGGTAGCGTATGCTTCGACGTTATTAACGCTTGAGCTAGTTGTGACTAAGTTATTCCCAAACCGCCTAAAAGTACCATTAAGACCCGTCCACATACTGAGCCCCCAATAGGCGGGGAATTTTGTATAGAGACTACCAGCTTGGCCGTCTTGGCCGGAACCATCATTCATGAGACCGAGTGGACCATTAGAGTCAGCATATAAATATGCATGTGCACCGCCAGACAGGGAATGCCCGATAACACTGGCGACGAAAACAGCATTATGCCAATCGTAAAACTCGGTGTTTCCAGTGTAGTATGGCGCCCAGTTGAATTCTTCTAGCGCAGGGTGTACTTGCGAAGCACGAGAGCCAAAGTTCTGTGATGTGATATACGTACTACGGAAGTTATTAGCGTAGGTCTCGTAATCACTTGTGGCGCCAAGTCCGGCACTTGCGCCCTGGTACGCGTGGTAGCTCAAGTAGTCTATGTACTGTCCAGCATTTGTGATTGATTGCGATATGGCACCATCGGCATATTTCATATCTGGCGCTGCTGGTGCAGATAGAGTAATCGTGGGGTCAGCGGCTTTCATAGCGGCCGCCCAACCGTTCAAATGTGCTTGGTATCCAATTGGATCGTTACCACCGTTGGTGTATTCGTTACCGATAACCCAGTTGTGTACTGGGCCACCATGTTGTCCGCCATTGTCGTTGAAGTAATGCACAAGTCCAGCAGCATCAGCATTGGTAAAGTTGTTGTCTGAAGTGTCTCCGCCGACTACGATTACCGGTTGTCCGCCAATTGCTTTAATATTTTGCACATATGTAACGGCATCACCAGAGGATTGTCCACCTCCGGCTGAAGACCCAGGATTGCCGCCGTTGTAGCGGAACGGTATGCGCCATGTTAGTGGCCCGAGTGCCTGTAGGTTTGCTTTCCAGGTTGCAGATTTATTGATGTTGGCACTACCTCCGCCATTGAATGTAGAGATGGTGACGCCAACTGAATAGATATCCAAAGGCTGGGTTTTATTTCTGAAATCGACAACGAGTGAGGTTCCAGTTGGTGGTGCTGACGCGCCTATGGTGCTGCCAAACATGACCGCTTGGCCATTTGCCGCAGATGAATCTGCGACTCTTGAGACGTTGCCAGCTAGCGTACCTGAATCTGCTTCGAATGAAGCGGTTGGTGTCTGAGCATGTGACGTTACGAGCATCAGCGCTGCTATGGTAGCAAACACTAGTGCGAAACTCACTGGTTTTGCGCGTGCTTTGAGCTGCTTAAGAAATCGTAAACTTTTCACAGCTATTAGTATACCTGCGTTTCGCCTCAGCTGGGAGTACAAAAAACCTTGAGCGCAATGATAGCTTGTGTACAGAGGCGGACTAGCAGTACAATATTGAGCATATGACTACAAAAAACAACTCAGAGGTTGTGTCTCTGCAAGATTATAAACGCACAAAAATAATCGCTACGGTTGGTCCAGCTACACCAAGCTACAACCAGGTCAAACAGCTTATAGAAAACGGCGCGAACGGTTTACGCCTAAACTTTAGCCATGGTACGCACCCTGAACGTGAAGAACAGATCGCTTGGATACGTAAGGCAAGTAAAGAGCTTAAAAAACCAGTGGCAATTATTCAGGACTTACAAGGGCCAAAGATCCGCCTAGGTGAATTTGATGACATTATCAACGTCCAAACTGGCCAGACGTTACGCTTTGCCTTTAATGCTGATTGGGTTTCAACAGGCATTATCCCGACTCAGTACGATCTAAGTACTAAGATCAAACGTGGTGAACGGCTCTATCTATATGATGGCAAAGTTCGAACAACGGTTACGAGCGTAAAAGACGGAATTGTCTATGCGCGCGCCGAAAACAACGGTATTTTATTGAAGCGCAAAGGTATGAACCTGCCTGACACTGATTTCTCAGGTGATGTTATTACCGAAAAGGACAAGAAGGATTTAGCTTTCGGTAGTACCCAGGATATTGATTATGTAGCAATGAGCTTCGTACAGACAGCGGCTGATGTGGAAGAAATCCGTCGCCTAATCAAAAACCTCGGCAGTGAACGCAAAGTAATCGCCAAGATTGAAACGCCTATGGCGGTCGAGAATATTGAGTCAATTATGCAAGTGTCCGATGCGGTCATGATCGCGCGTGGTGATCTGGCTGTAGAAACTCCGCCAGAGAGCGTGCCAATCGTGCAGCGCCAGATCATTGGCTTGGGTCTTAAATATGGCAAGCCAACTATTGTGGCTACACAGATGCTTGCCAGTATGACTGAAACACCGGAGCCAACACGTGCCGAGGTTTCTGACGTAGCTACAGCTGTACTAGTTGGTGCTGACTGCGTAATGCTCAGTGAAGAAACTGCCAATGGTCAGTACCCATTAGAGGCGGTAAGCGTTATGAAGCGAGTGATTATGTACACTCAAAGTCACGCACCCGTTAAGGCACTATTCCCAACACCTGCTGTTGAGACGGTCTCACGTCAGTTAGCAATTAGCCGTAGTATTATTAGTCTAACCGATAGTATTGGTGCTGCGGCAATTGTGGCTGAAACGAAATCTGGTGCGACGGCAGTCCAGATTGCGGCGGAGCGATGCTCTGTGCCAATCATAGCCGTAACTGACGATCAACGTACGGCGCAGCAACTCACCATCGTATACAACGTTAAGAGTTATGTACGTCCAGCAAGCAAACAGGCAGCGACCAAACTGACTGACTTTTTACGCGAAGAAGGCATCCTCAAGAAAGGCCACGTGGTTGTTACGGTAAGTGGTCAATATCCAGGTGTAGTCGGTACGACTGACACAATCAAAATTCGCCAGCTCGACTAGGCCTGTAGAACGGTCGCCGGTAAGTTACATACTAAAAAGTTGTAGCTGGAAGCCCCAAATGCTTATAATATGAAACATAAGGGGTAAGTAACTATAAACGGGGGTGGGATGAGCTTTACCAAAAAAACAATTCATGATGTAGATCTGAACGGTAAGCGCGTACTGTTACGCGCTGACTATAATGTGCCACTTGACGATGCCGGCAAGATCACAGACGACTACCGTATCCAGCAAAGTGTTCCTACGGTTCAGTTCCTACTTGAGCGCGGTGCGTCAGTTATCATTTGCTCTCACTTAGGCCGCCCTGAGGGTAAGCCAAACCCCAAGTACAGTCTGCTCCCAGTCGCAAAGCGCCTTAAGGAGTTACTTGGTCGTGACGTAGAGTTCGTTACCGACTGCGTCGGTGGACGAGCTACTAAAGCCGCTGCCGCTATCCAGCCGGGTCAAGTAGTGTTGCTTGAGAACCTCCGCTTCCATGCTGAAGAAGAAGCTAATGACACTGGCTTTGGCCAGGAGCTTGCTAGCCTTGCGGATATCTTTGTGCAAGATGGCTTTGGTGTGGTTCATCGGGCTCACGCTAGCACCGAAGCTGTGACACATTTCCTGCCAAGCGTTGCCGGATTACTCCTAGAACGTGAAGTTGACACCATAACAACTGTCATGGAAAACCCAGCTCGACCATTAGTTGCCGTGATTGGCGGAGCTAAAATTGCTGACAAGATCGAAGTGCTCAAGCGCTTTATTGATATAGCTGATGTTGTTGCCGTAGGTGGAGCTATGGCCAATACTTTCCTGCAGGCAACAGGCCTGAAAGTTGGTAAGAGCAAGACTGACCCAGACGACCTTCCACTCGCTAAAGAGATAATAGAGCTTGCTAAGGCTAAATCTGCCGCAGGCCGCTTTGTATTTTATCTGCCACAAGATGGCGTAGTAGCAAATAAAGTTGATACATCTGCGCAGACGCGTATTGTCGACTGGAGCGCTCATGTAATTGCAGATATCGAAAATTATCCAAAACGCCCAGTAACATCTGCGAGTCACATTGCTGATGATGAGATGATCTTGGACGCCGGCCCATTCAGTGGTGCGTTTATAGCCGGTACCTTACAACTTGCAGGTACGGTAGTGTGGAATGGTGCATTAGGAGTTACTGAGACGGAAGGTCTTCAGGGTCCTATTGGGCCATTTGCCCACGGCACTCAGTTACTTGTTGAGGCTATGACAGGACAATTTGGTAACCGTCCATTCAGCTTAGTCGGCGGAGGTGACACCGTGGGCTATATAGAGAGCCACGGATTATTGAAAGCATTCAATCATGTCTCAACTGGCGGCGGCGCATCATTAGAGCTTATGAGCGGTCGTACACTGCCAGGCGTAGAAGCACTAGAAAACAAATAATGATGTACAATAAACATAAGCGTAAAACTATATGAATCACTTAGCTAAAAAAACTCTCATTGTCGGCAACTGGAAAATGCATCTCAACGTGCACCAGTCTAGTCTGTTACTTCACCGTTTAAATGAGCGTATTCCGCTACATCGGAATGTCGAAGTGGTGTTGGCTCCAAGTATGTTGAGTCTGCAGCCATTGTCTCGGGAGATGGACCACCGTAAGTTCCACCTGAGCGCCCAGGATGCCTATGCTGCTGATGAGGGTGCATTTACAGGGGAAGTTAGCTTCGCAATGCTTGGCGACTTAGTCCAGTACTGTATTGTTGGTCATTCAGCTCGTCGAATTTATTTCAAAGAAACACTTGAAACGGTGCGTGATAAAGTTCAAGCATCTATCCGTAATGGTATTGCTCCAATCATTTGCGTCGGCGAAACCAAGCATGAACGTGACGCTGGTGAAACCAAACAAGTTTTACATGATCAGGTCACGACGGCGCTTGCTCATCTAACAAGCAAAGAGATTGAACAAGTAGTTATTGCGTACGAACCCGTCTGGGCAATCAGTACATTTGATGGTGTTATTGCACGTCCAAGTGATGTTGAGCCATCAATTGCTTATATCCGTCTGCAGATCGAAGAACTATACGGCGAGCGCGCAGCTAAGAATATGCGTGTCTTGTATGGTGGTAGCGTTAACGAGCATGACGTTCGTAGTTATCTTCAGATCCCTGGAGTTGACGGCGCGCTTGTCGGTGCGGCTAGCCTAAATTACCATCAATTTTCTGCAATCGTCGATGCTGCGCATCAACTACAATTAGGAGCTTAAAGACGTGACGGCCAAAGCGGTTAAAATTTCTGACATCAAAGGGCCAGACAAGGTTGCGCCAGCCACAACTAGTCGACCGCTTGTTGTAACCAATCGACCGGTAATCGCCGACCCGATGGTTGTTGCTGCGAAGACTGATACTGAGACAGAAGAGACTAAAGCCCCAACTCGAACTACAAAGGTCATTAGGCCAATGACTTTAGCTGGGACTGATACTGAGACAGAAGAAGATGCGAAAGAATCTACCGAAACCGAACAACAGACCGAAGAGAAGTTACCAGATTCTGGTCGGACATCTGTACCACTCGAGCAGACCGTAGAGCAAGAAACTCAGGTTGAGAAACCTGTGGAAGAGCCTGTGTCAAATGATACGATAGCGTCGGAGCCTCAACAGCGTGATACTGAAGCAGAAGCTGAACATGCTAAAGAATTGCTTCAAGAAGCTGAAATTGCTCGACAACAGGAACTTGATAGCCTCATTGCGAGTGGAAAATATGCAGTACCAATTGGGGCAGTGCGGCGTCGCAGGTCTCGCATGTATGTCACGCTACTCTGTATCGTTGGCTTTCTTCTGGCTATCCTGCTGCTTGATGCTGTGTTTGACGCAGGAATCGTTATGGCACCTAAAAGTATTCCGCATACACACTTTTTTACTACAAACTAAACCGCTAAAGCCGTCTGAGGTTTGCTAGAATAGGGTAATGTCACCTGACCTCCTAGCGAACCTCAATCCCGAACAGCGCCGTGCTGTCGAAACTACTGACGGCCCCTTACTTATTCAAGCTGGGGCTGGCAGTGGTAAGACTATGACGTTGACACGTCGAATCGCGTATTTGATTGCCACGCATCGTGCTACTCCGTATAACATTCTGGCGGTGACGTTCACGAACAAGGCAGCTCGCGAAATGCGCGAGCGCGTAGCGAGCCTGCTTGGTGCTGATGCGAACAGTCGGTCGTTTATGCCATATATGGGTACGTTCCATAGTATTTGTGTCCGAATCCTCAGGATGGATGGCGAGCATATTGGTATCCCGCGTAGCTTTGTCATCTTTGATGAAGCCGACCGCCTCAGTGCTATTAAGCAGGCGAGTAAGCGCTTGGGAATTGATGAAAAGACATTTCCACCCCGCGTGATCGGGAGCCTCATTAGTAGTGCTAAAAACGAATTAGTCACGCCTGATACATATGACAAGGCGGGCAGTAGCCCTGCCAACCGTGCCGCCGCTGAGGTGTACCCGTTGTATCAACAGATCCTAAAAGATAGTGGTGCTCTTGATTTCGACGATTTAATCTCTCGGACGGCATACCTACTACAGACGGTTCCGGCTATGCAGACGAAGTGGCGTCAGCAGTTCAGTTACATCATGATCGATGAGTATCAGGATACCAACGCTGCTCAGTATAAATTAGTAAAGCTACTTACGAACGATGCGAACAATATAGCAGTCGTTGGTGACGACTGGCAGTCGATTTATAGTTGGCGTGGTGCAGATTTTCGTAATATTCTGAACTTCGAACGAGACTATCCAGACTGTACGGTCATAAAACTAGAACAGAATTATCGGAGCACTAGTCACATCTTGAATGCTGCTCATGGAGTGGTTACTAAAAACCAACAGCGAAGCGATAAAAAGCTCTGGACGGCGGCTGGTGAAGGTTTACCCGTACAGATACTACAAGTTGGCAGCGAGCGTGCTGAAGCCGAGGCTATTATTCGGCGAGTTAAGCAAGGCGTAGATGGTGGCACACGTCGTTTTAGCGACTATGCCGTACTCTATCGTACGAACGCGCAGAGTCGCAGCATTGAAGAATCATTCATCCAATACGGCATACCATATCGGATTGTTGGTGGCGTTCGGTTCTATGACCGAAAAGAAATTAAAGACCTGGTTGCATACCTCCGGCTCATGTATCAGGCCGAAGATCGCATCAGTTTTGAGCGGGTCGTGAATGTGCCGACACGTGGCGTCGGTGTGCGCAGTTTGCAAAAATTCTACGAATGGTATGAAGGTCTTGGTTTAAGCCTGTCTGAAGCATTGGCACAAGTTGAGAATTGTGGCGTTGTGACCGGCAAAGCCAAAAAAGGATTACTTGAGCTCAGCGACATTATTAGTAGCCTGCGTAAGCTTATTGAAGATGTACCACCTGCAGCATTGATTGATTCACTGGTGCGCCGCATAAACTACATGCACTATTTGGATGATAAAACACCGCAAGCTGAAAGCCGTCAAGAGAACGTCCGTGAATTTATGGGTGTAGCTCAAAGCTATCAAGAGCTGGGCCTAGCGGGCTTCTTGGAAGAAGTCGCGTTAATATCTGACCTCGACACAGCAGACTTAAACGGCAATGCTGTGACTCTGATGACCCTACATGCCGCCAAAGGTTTGGAATTCCCCGTAGTGTTTATGGCGGGCATGGAAGAGAGCATTTTCCCTCATAGTCGAGCGCTGTATGATCCTACTGAAATGGAAGAAGAGCGTCGCTTGTGTTACGTCGGCATGACCCGTGCTCGTGAAGAACTTTACATGCTCTATGCTGCTGGCCGTTCACTGTATGGTAGCTCTCAGCATAATGCACCGAGTCGCTTCTTAAGTGAGATTGATGGTGCATACGTCCAGGAGACGGCTATGGCAATGAGTTTTGCTGGTCAGTCATTCCAGGGCAATTCTCGAATGTATGACGACAGCCAATATGTTGCACCGAGTCCACAGAAGGTGGATGACGGTGAGCCACGCTATGTCCCCGACTTTGAGCTCGGCGACGGCGTCAAGCACCAGTTGTTTGGCAAGGGGACTATAGTGGAACTCGAGGGTGAAAATGCGACCATATTCTTCCCTGGTAAGGGCCCTAAGAAGCTCAACATCTCTTTTGCTCCTCTGGAAAAACTCTAGTTGTTACCCTAATCGGAATACGTGCGACTTTGGCACCGGAAGCCTGATTTTGCTATACTAAGGTTCATGTTGGTGGCGTGAAGGGCGAGTGATCTGTCGCCATGAAATGCGCTTACGAACTTTAAGCTATGCAAAAGTTTCAGATAAAACTACGGCGTGCGAAACTAGCGCACATTAAGCGGTTCAAGCGTTGGCGAAAGCACCCGTTCGGCTTGCCGGTAGCTGTTTTCATGGG
>CAZBLZ010000022.1:0-7627 GCA_964493045.1 uncultured Candidatus Saccharibacteria bacterium | reverse complement strand
GGTTCAAGCGTTGGCGAAAGCACCCGTTCGGCTTGCCGGTAGCTGTTTTCATGGGCTTACTACTAGCCAGTGGCCTGTTATTTTCATTGCTAACATTCACTCATAGCACTACCTTTCACCCTGATACGAGCTACATTGCGATTATCTCGTACGATGGTGGTAAACAAACTGTCCCAACTCGTGAACCTACCGTCGGAGCCTTGATTAAGAAGCTTAAGATTCCATTGTCACCACGAGACCGTGTTGAACCTTCTTTAAGTACACCGATTATGCAGGATAATTTCCGTATTAACATTTACCGTGCCGTGCCAGTTACGATTATTGACGGTGACACTATCACGAATACCTTCAGCTCAGGAGCTACACCGCGCAGTATTGTTGCGGGCTCAGGAATGCAACTGTTTTCGGAAGATGGTGTTACGGCAGCGCCATCAGTTAATCTTGTAGCTGAACATAGCCTTGGTGAGACCATCACCATTAACCGCTCTGTGCCTATAACTTTGAATGTCTATGGTGTATTACTGCAAATACGTACTCATGCAAAAACGGTTGCTGAACTTTTGAAGGCACATAACGTTACGCTTAAGAGTGCTGATACGGTTATCCCTGATGCAACTACGGCCATAAGTCCAAACCTCCAAGTGTTTGTGAATCGCAAGGGGACTCAGATTGTAACGGTAACTCAAGCTATACCGTCGCCGCAGCAAATCGTGACAGATGCATCGTTATCATTCGGGACGAGCGCTACACGTCAGCAAGGTACACCTGGCACGCAAGTGTTGACCTATCAGGTGAATAAAGTAAATGGCGTTGAGGTGAGTAGGAGTTTGCTGCAGTCGGTGATTACGGTGCAGGCAGTTCCGACTATTATTGCTCGAGGTCAAGCGGTCAGCATCCCGGCTGATAAACAGGCAGTTATGGCACAGGCAGGTATTGCGGCCAGTGACTACAAATATGTCGATTACGTCGCTAGTCATGAAGGTGGCTGGTGTCCTACAAAGATTCAAGGCACACACGATTGCCCAGGGTATATGGATCCAAATAGTGTTCCGTCTTCGGGTGGATATGGTATATTCCAGGCAACGCCGGGCCGTAAAATGGCGTCAGCCGGAAGTGACTGGGCGACGAGTGCTGTGACGCAGATACGTTGGGCAACCGGGTATGCCGTCGGGCGCTACGGTAGCTGGGAAGGAGCATATAACCACTGGCTATCCAGCCACAACTGGTAATCAGGCGGTAAACTTGCTACTCTTGGGTGTAACTATGAAAGAAGTAATCCCTAAAAAATCACTCGGCCAGCATTGGCTTCACGATGAAGCTACCCTTGGAGCAATTTGTGACGCTGCAAACGTCCAGGCGGGCGATGCAGTGCTTGAAGTCGGGCCCGGATTAGGGACACTCACATCTCAATTACTACAGCGCGGTGCTATAGTAACTGCCGTAGAATTCGACCCAGTCTTAGCCGAACATCTCGAGGACAACGTTAAGCAATCTGGGATGAGTACGGAAAACTTAACAGTAGTACAACAGGATATTCTGAATTTCGACTTACGGACAATGCCAGCAGGCTTTAAGGTCGTTGCTAATATTCCGTACTACCTAACGAGTAATCTTATTCGTGTTTTGTGCGAAAGCGTTCATCCGTTTACGACAGCTGTTATCTTGATTCAGAAGGAAGTTGCCGAACGTGTCGCAGCTAGTCCTGGGAAGATGTCACTCCTTAGTGTTAGCGCACAGTACTACTGTGAAACATCATTGGACGTGGAAGTGCCAGCTGAACTTTTTACACCACCGCCTAAAGTAGATAGTCAGGTGCTTGTACTTAATCGCCGTACACAGCCTTTATTTGAAAATGTAGATACTAAGCAATTTTTCCGTATTGTGAAAGCTGGTTTCAGCCAAAAGCGTAAGACGCTCGTCAATTCTTTGAGTGCTGGCTTAGCGACGTCGAAAGATGAAGTACGCGCCATACTTGAGGCTGCAGATGTACAATCGGATACTCGCGCCCAAGCATTATCACTCGATGATTGGTACGCGCTCTACGAAGTTGTACAGCAACGTATGCAGTAGGTAACCATGCAAGTTACATTAGCTGACGTTATTTCTCTCAACGGTAAAATCACTCAAGGTGATAATCTGGATATCCATGCGTGGAGTTCAAAAGAGGATTGGGAACATTTCGTACAACTCAGAGACGAAAGTGATGTTGTCATTATCGACCGCAAAACGTATGAGACCGTACGACCGAAGCCTGAACTCGGCAAGTTACGTATTGTATCTACGAGTACTCCGGGAAAGTTCGAGGATGACCACGTATCTGGGATACTTGAGTTCACGGACGCATCTCCGGCTGAACTTATACAACGCCTAGCAGCCGAGGGTCACCAAAAGATTTTGCTCGCAGGTGGCGGCCGACTTTGTAGCAACTTTTTTGAGGCAGATCTTGTAGACGATGTGTATATGAGTTTCGAACCTGTATTGTTTGGAGAAGGTGCTCCGATGTTGCGTGAAGTGCCATTTACCGTCTCTCTGCAACTTGAATCCGTACGGCAACTAAATACGCAGGGTACCTTGCTTGCACACTACACCGTAATAAAAGCTGATTGACCAAAACTTGATATGTAGCGTACACTGCGCAGCAAAGAGACAACGAATCATGCAGATCAACAAACACACCACCACCTGGTCAAGTTTTATCTAGAAGACCTATTCATTTCATTCTCAAGAAGCCTTACGAGAGGTTTCTTTCTTCAGATATTTTAATGAGAGGTTTTTAGATATGAACAATCAAAGTCGAAAATTCGACGTACTAATAGCACTCTACATATTTGGGATTATGGTGGTGGAGCTCATGGGTGCGAAAACATTCCACGTATTAACATTGGGCACATTCAACCTCACGGCTAGTGTAGCAATTTTTGTAATGCCGCTACTGTTTACCTCGGTAGATGTAATCGTAGAGGTGTACGGCAAACAACGTGCACGCAGTATAGTACGAGCGGGCCTACTGGTAGTATTTCTTCAAGTGCTGACTGCTTTCTTCTTTACTCACTTGTCACCTTCAGAACACTACGCAAGCAGCGCAGATGCGTATAATACAGTGTTCGGTACTTCGATTCGATTCGGTCTTGCTAGTATTGCTGCGTTCGCGACATCCGAACTACTGGATATTTTTGTGTTTAATAAATTACGCCAACGAATGCAAGGCAACGGTTTATGGCTACGCAACAATGTGGCAAATTTCTTGTCGCAATTTGTTGATTCTGCCGTCTGGACTGCTATAGCGTTTTACTCAGTTAGTGAATCTTTTGGGAGTAACTTGAATTTCCTAACAGGTATTATTATCCCGTACTACCTGGTCCGCTGCGCTATGTCGATCGTGGAGACGCCTCTAGTATATGTGGGCGTACGTTGGCTGAAAAAACAACCTCAACCAAGTGCTTCAATAGTTTAAAACGCTTGGTTGAGGACAGATCGGAAGAAGTTTAAGCGCGGGCGGCGGCGGGGAAGATGTCCAATGGACAACCATAGCTTGGACGTAGTCCTAGCATCCCCGTCGCCGCAGCAGCGCACTTCTAGCGTCAGCTCTCAACTGCCCAAATGAGGGCGGATCGCGGCTGGAGGCCGTCGAACAGGGACCGAAGCCTCTGTTCCAGCTTGGGCATGTCGGGGCTCAGTTTGAGGGTAGCCGTGTGTGTAGGGTAATAGATAGCTTGCGGTTCACTGCGGTACTGCTTCAGGTGCTCGGTCGCCAGTGCCGCGAGAGTCGTGATGATGACTTCTCGGTCGCTCGCTTCGAAGCAACTCAAGAGCTGCTGAATGAGGGGACTGCCTTCGTCGGTGTAGTCGTAGAGATTGACGTCAAACTTGTTGGGACCAACCTGCGCTATGCAGAAGACGGACATTTTGTCCGTGCTTTCATAGGTGAACGACCGGTAGTCCGCCAGGTCTCCGAGACCCTTCAGGGCGATCGAGAGGCTGCCGAGCGGCTTCGCGGTGCAGTTGTAGGTGACCTCGATCGAGAAAGTAGGCGTGTGCTTCTGCTGCGGTTCGGCGACGGCGACGTTCGGGGGCTCAACTTCGAGCGTCTGCGGGGTCCGTACGGGACGACGGCGAAGGCTGCGAATACGCATCGTGGTTTCTTCCGATCTGTCGATGTTAACACGAGTCGCCTGTTGGCGCGTGTACGAAATCCCAGAGGGAAATCTTACCTATTATGACATATTTTTAAATAAAATAAAAACGTTTTATAGACAAAATGCTCATAGTTATGCTATAATAACTAATTGTAGGGTTTTTATGCCTTGGTACATTTCATCTACAACCACATGGGGCTGAATTTTAAGCTCGACGTTGGATTGTTACGGTTAGATCAGCAGGTCGCTTGTCAGCGTTATAGACAAAACCCAATAGTTGCAAAAACACCTATTAGCAAGATGCTCGCGATGAAGAATTCTTTGAACTCTTTCAAAGCAGCACTTGCACCAGTTTACGCCTAGTTGCGTAGACAACGCTTTGGACGACTTCAGATAGACTAAACGCGTTCTATATTTCTGGATGCTCAGACAATACGGTTCGAATTGACTGCTAAGACTAGAATTGCTCGAGTGAGATGTTTGTCAGTTTCGATACTCACTTGCTAAGACCAAAAAACAGACTATACCTGTAGACGACTAACCTTATACACTGACGGACCCGGGGGCGGTACCCGGCAGCTCCACCATGATGTTTATTTCTCAAGACTTACCACGTGGTAAGTCTTTTTGTTTTATCTTAAGCCTGTATACTGCAATCTATCATGAATACAAATACTTTGAGACGACCTAGGCGGACCTAATTCATGCCACTACGGCTGCCGCATTCAAAGACATTACTACTGACCGACCTTTGCGGTACAATAGAAGCATATGGAGGGACGACCGTTAGTATTTTTGGATGTGGAAACGACAGGCAGTTCGGCGCGGTATAGCCGTGTCCTAGAAATTGGTGCCTTGCGCGTGGAAGCCGGCAAAATTGTGGCACAGATGAACCAAGTACTTGACCCTGAAGAACTTGTACCAGGATGGATTACGACGCTCACCGGAATTACACCCGATGAAGTTGTTGGTCAACCTCAGTTTGCTGATGTGTTACCAGAACTGAAGACGCTATTTCAAGATGCAGTATTTGTGGCTCATAACGTTAGCTTTGATTATGGATTTATTGGCGAGGAATTCCGTAAAGCCGGAGAAGTTTTCGCTATGGATAAACTCTGCACAGTGCGACTCAGCCGTGCGTTATATCCAGAATTTAAAACCCACAAACTCGACGCCTTAATCGATAGGCATGGCTATCGAGTGACACGACGGCACCGTGCTTATGACGATGCTGAAGTACTGCATAAGTTTTATCATGAAAACCTAGCTCGTTTAGGTGACGCCGAGTTCTATAAATACGCCCAAAAGCTACTTCAACCCGCACCTGCACAGTTTATGTAAAAATCTTTATAGCTTATCTGCAGATAATGCGTGCATTATAGAAGGGCAAAGGAGGGTTTATATAGCATGAAGTACTCCGAGATCATTCGTCACATACAAACTACGGCCGCAGCTAGTGATGGCGGGTCGCAAGATGCCATAGAATTGGTAGTCGAAAACGTAGCGGCTTATTTACCACCACATATGCGCTATCGGTTTGCCGCCGGGTTACCGCCTGAGCTGCAAAGTGCTGCTCAGATGTTGCCTGTGGTAGAGTCTGAGGGCGAAGATATCGTGGAGCAGCTCATGCACCAAGATAGGGTAGATAAAGCAAATGCCCAGCTACGAATCCGTGCGGCTTGGCAGTCCTTATATCCGGCATTCGATACACATGAAGTAGCAGAGTTTAAAGCTCAGTTGCCGCGCAAGATCATTGTAGCGTTAGAGTAGTTAAGCATCTTTAAAATGAAGGAGCAGCGTATGTCAATGGCAGAAAGACGTCGTCACAGTCGTGAGTTTAAGGGGCGAAAGGGTATTGAGAGTCGTGCCCATTCACATGCCCACAAACATGACGGCCATAAAATGGCAGTGCTGGTGAATCATTTGTTTATTGAACGGAATCATGGCTCCGACAGTGGCAAGCAGCCAACGCGGGGTCTAGCGAGTAGTTAGAAATGGCCTAAATCACCAAAAATATCCCACGGTATACGTGGGATATTTTTGGTGGAATAGTTAGGGGCGGTAAGATAGTTTTACCGTGTTTTGTAGATTCGCTTAGAAGTCTCGATAGATTTCGCGTCGATGACCAACCTTAACGATAAGTATAACTAGCATGTCGTCATGGACTTGGTAGATAATCCGATAATCTGTATGCCGTACACGAAAAAGATCTGAAGAGCCTCGTAGTTTAATTGATCCACTTGGATGTGGATCAATAGCTAACGCACGAATTTTTGCAACAATACTTTTAAGCTGCGTAGTTGGAAGTTTACGAAGATCTTTTTCAACTGATTTTTTGTATTGAATTTTATATTCGTCGGAATGCATGACTCTATAACAAGCCTTCGGCTTTAAACTGTGCCACGAGGTCGTCAAACGAATGGGCTGGCTCATTGTCGCGTTTTACGGCATCTTCAATGTCTTCGAAATCTTCCAGTACTTGATATTTCACAGCATCTTCGACGAGTTGGGAAATACTTTCATCGGTTTCAGCTGCTCGTATCTTGAGAGCGCGAAATAGTTTGTCGTTTATTGTAATGGTCGTACGCATATACTTATCTCCTTTTAGATACATCATAGCACAAATGCATCAAAGCATCAATGTGGTACTAGCATTTACTGTGTGGATTAAGATATAGACAGGTGGCTCTTTAGGATGGATTGTTTAGCGCTAGGTGTTGAATAAGGTATTAACTTTATGGCAAACTTTAAGTGATTGTCATATCTGCACTACAGGCGCTGGATAATGACAGAAAGGCAAGAAAATATATGAGTAAAGCAATTAACTATACTGACGCACCTGCAGAGATAGATAATGCATTGGACAGTGCTATGCCGATTGATGGATTATTATCGTCACCATCTGAACTTGTTCGCAAAACAGAGAAAGAAGAATTACCAATTCAGTAGCGTGTAATGTAAAAAGACCGCATAATACGGTCTTTTATCTATGGAACTAAAAATTGGTGGGCGACAAAGGGGCTGACTGGAACACAAAGCCCCGG
This sequence comes from uncultured Candidatus Saccharibacteria bacterium, assembly GCA_964493045.1. Taxonomy (GTDB): domain Bacteria; phylum Patescibacteriota; class Saccharimonadia; order Saccharimonadales; family UBA4665; genus JAJZCD01. Next base: position 447 of record CAZBLZ010000022.1, on the reverse strand, counting down.
CTACAGGCACTTCGGGCACTCCTTGGCGCACTACCCGACCTCTCCACTCCTTTGCCGAAGCAAGAGCGACAGCCCAAGCCGGGCAGGGCCAAGCGCCTCAAGGACGACCAGGTCGTGAAGCTGTGCCAGGCGTACGAAGCTGGTACCACCCGGCGACAACTCGCCGACGACTTCGGCATTGCCCCCAAGACAGTGAGTGCCATCCTCAAGCGTCAAGGGGTCAAGTCCCGTTGGCGCAAACTTGCGGAAACCGACGTGGATGAAGCCGAGCGGTTGTACGCACAGGGCATGTCACTCGCCAGGGTCGGTGAACGCTTGGGAGTAACCGACTGCGCCGTGCGCTATCAGCTCAGGAAGCGTGGTATCAGGATGCGCGACTCTCACGGCCGGGACTAACGGCCGCGAATCCCTAGATTGGCCCCACACATTGCTTAATGGGTGGGGCCA
>CAZBLZ010000021.1:15677-19191 GCA_964493045.1 uncultured Candidatus Saccharibacteria bacterium | reverse complement strand
CTGGCACGACGGTTTTCAAGACCGTTTCCTTCGACCACTCGGACACCCTTCCACGGGTTATATATAAAATGTAAAAGTGATACATACGATTTGCATGTATACAAACCTACCTATAACAGGGGTAACTATAGCAAAATATTTTGGCTTTGGCAAAGCATTTATACATACTTCCCCTTTAGCGTGTCGGGACGATATAGTACAATACGCTTATGGAAGACATGCAGCCAGGTCAGGTGACAGTACCAAACCCACCAAATAGCGCCCCACAACCTCCAGTGGGCGCACCAGAACCTGAGCGCCCTCAAGAGGGTGGCACAACAGTGCCTACTCCCCCAGAAGGTGATACGGCCACACGTACGGTAACATCTCAGCCTCTCTCTACTGAAGAGCTCTCGTACTACAAGCCTACCGCATCACCTCAGCAGGAGCAGGCGGCATGGCAATATTCTCAAGAAGACCCTTCTCTTGCGCCACAAACATCCAATGTCCAGGATGTAGTATGGACGGCGACGGAATTTATCCTACATCCTAAAGGAGCGGAATGGTATTCGGGACTCGCTGGAGCTACCATTGTGCTCGCAGTAATCGTCTACCTACTCACGACTGATACGTTTTCTGCGGGAGTTGTAGTATTTATGGCGGTTTTATTTGGTGTGTATGCGGCGCGTAAGCCACGGATGCAGCAGTATGGCCTAGATCTTAAAGGGCTTCATGTTGGACAAAAAACATATAGTTTTCATGAGTTTAAATCCTTCTCAGTGTCCGAGGAAAGCTCAATAGCAAGCATTATACTCATGCCACTCAAACGTTTTATGCCACCACTTACCATCTATGTTTCTACTGAAGCAGAAGAAACCGTAGTGTCGGTACTTGGCCAGTATCTGCCATTTGAGCCGCACAAAGCAGATGCTATCGATAATCTGCTTCGTCGAATCCGCTTCTAGAACTTCGCTTCTCACGGAATTATCCTAGAGAATTTCCTCCCCTTCTTTGACAATCGCTCAAGGTGCCACTAGTATGGGGCTATAACGAGAGCGGAGGTATAAGCTATGTACGAACAGGAAGAAGTCTCGCCGTTACGGCGTATAGTATGGTTAATTGTCACCTTTGCGATCATTTTTTCGGTACTTTGGGGGATAGTATGGTTGCTGTTTTTGAGACACTCTACCCCTGTTTCAAAGCCGCAGAAAAGCAATAACTCTTCACATTCAAAACAGTCGCAAACTTCACCGTCATCTTCTGGCTCAAGTGGTAACACATCTTCTAACGACTCGAGCGGTGGGAGTTCAAGTACGCAAAGCGGCACTCAGCCCTCGCAGCTTGTAAATACCGGTGCTGGCGATGTGGTATCGCTATTTGTGGGCGTGACAGTTGTATCAGGAGTTGCCTACCAGGTCCGCCTCCGTAGAAACCTGACAGTTTAAGTCTAAAACCTCTTGATAAGCTGGTATAATTATCAGCAAAGATGAGTAGTTCAGAACCCGTCCTGTCGGTGGTAGTTCCGTTATATAACGAAGCGGCTAGTTTGCCGCGGTTTTATCAAGACCTCTCGACTGAACTGAAAGCGCTTCAGCTAACATACGAAATCATATTGGTGAACGATGGTAGCCGAGACAAAAGTCTATCACTACTCACGGATCTCTCTGAAAAGGATCCAACTATCCGTGTATTGTCCTTGGCACGGAATTTCGGTAAGGAGATTGCTACTACTGCCGGTATCCATGCTGCTCGCGGGCATGCTGTGTTGATGCTTGATGCAGACGGCCAACACCCCGTTAAGCGTATCCCGGTTTTTGTTAAGGCTTGGGAGGACGGCGCACAGGTAGTCATTGGTCGGCGTAGCGGCCGGCAAGCGAGTTTCACTAAGCGTCTAACATCCAAAATGTTCTATGCCCTGTTCCGTCGTTTCACGGGAGTAAAACTTGACGCAGATACTAGTGACTTTCGTCTCATTGACCGTAGCGTACAGCAGCAGTTCAATCTTATGACTGAGCGTCAGCGGATTACGCGAGGGCTGATAGATTGGCTTGGCTACGAACGAACCTATGTCTCATATGATGAAAAACCGCGCCTCGCCGGTGTAGCCCCTTATTCATTTGCTAAGTTGTTCAAACTTGCAGTGGACAGTGCAATTTCTTTGAGTGTTTCGCCACTGTATATCACTGCGTACATTGGTGCATTTGTGTTGCCAATTGCAACTCTCCTGGGTTTTAGTATGGGCATTAACTATGTACTTGGTGACCCACTGAATTTGCATGCCACGGGTGGGGCTTATCTGATGGTGCTCATATTGTTCTTGGTTGGTATTCTGCTGGTTTCACAGGGTATCATTGGGCTGTACTTGTCACATATTCACACTGAAACCCAAAATCGACCGCTGTATATTATTGATGAGGTGCACTCGAAAGGTGTGTCGTGAGCAAAATAAAAGAGTTACTCAAAAAACCTGGCTATCGGTATCTTATGATCGGTGGAAGTGTCTACGTATTTGAAATAGTGATTATTGTTATTGCTCAGCTTTTTGGCAGTGGGCCGGTGTTAGCTATCGCACTCAGCTATATTTTAGGTACACTTGTATCTTTCTTTTTGCAGAAGCTTATCACCTTTGGCGACAAACGTATGCACCATCGTATTCTTGTTCCTCAACTGATTGCTACTACACTACTGGTAGTCTGGAATTTCTGCTTCTCGCTATTAGTTGCTCGTTTGTTAGCGCATCATACATCTGCAATTATCTCTCGTACTATCGCCCTGACTATAACTACTGTCTGGAATTTTTATATATATAAAACCCGGATCTTTAAAAACGATGAAGAACTTCTAAGCGCGTAGGTTTGTATGCAAGATGCTAGTCCACTGGTCCTGTTTGGTCGAAAAGTTTGGCATGCGTATATCCATTTGTTAGGAAGAGCGGCTCGCCGACCTACTTTTATAAAATTGTATGCGATAGCTTCCCTACTAGTCCTACTTGGTACCACTATTTTTTGGGCCGTGCTTGGTGCGCGGCTACAAGCGCATAATGCCGACCAGCTATCTGACCCATATCTGTTTACATCACTACATACCTTCCATGCTGCAGTATTTCCGAGTGCACACACATTCTTAATTAAGTGGCCAATTTTTTGGTTAGTTGCAGCGTATGGTGTTAGCAGTACTAGCCTACTTATCGCTACTGTCGCCGTAGCCCTCGTTACTGTACTGTGTCTGTCGATAGTCTTATATAAGATAGATCGTCGTCCGCTAGTGTTTGGTACTGCCTGCCTGGCGCTGGCATTGGCTCTGCTGCTGATCCCCGCACAGGCGTACCCTGGGGGTTTACTGCCGGTAAATATGGCAATGCTTACCACGCGTAACCTTGAATATGTCATATATCTACTGGCATTGGTATGTTTTGCTAAGGCAAAACGCTTGCGAAGTTGGAGTGTAGTGCTTGGTACGATCTTACTCACTCTACTTATTGCGAGTGATAAATTATTTGCAGGTTTTAGTGTTGGCGGCGCTCTGATCGGTCTAA
>CAZBLZ010000021.1:0-15577 GCA_964493045.1 uncultured Candidatus Saccharibacteria bacterium | reverse complement strand
GCGAGTGATAAATTATTTGCAGGTTTTAGTGTTGGCGGCGCTCTGATCGGTCTAATCATCTATGCTCTTAAGCGCAATAGAATACAATTAAAGCGAATGGCGATTTGGCTACTGGGTAGTCTGATAGCGACAGTGACTGCTACGGTATTGCTGCTGCTGATCGCTAAGTTTGGATTCACGCACTTTAGTGGCGGTAATGCGTCTCCTTACGGCGTAAGCCATAGTGGTAAGAATTTGATACTCGGTTCTGCGTATAGTGTGTTGGATCTACTCACTAATGTTGGTGCTAATCCGGTATACGACAATAAACTGCTCGGCGATTTGCCAGGGATGCTTGTACATCGCTTATGGAGCGTAACTAGTTTTGTGTATGTCATAGCCTTTGGGATGTTTTTGTATGCGCTGTGGTCGGCTTGGTTGGTCGCACGTCGCCCCGTACACTCTTCTGCACAAAAACCTGGGGTGGCACATACCTTAGCTCAGCAACTCATATATTCTACTGTAGTGGCTGCGGCAGTGTTCATAGGAACGAACCACTACTATGCAGTAGACGCGCGCTACCTCACCATTTCCTTGTTTGCACTGGCAGTCTCCACGAGTGTCTGGCTTCGAAATAAACAGTGGCGTTGGCCTGAAGATCTGTTGTTAATTGGGAGTACGTTTGTGGTGGCAATCGTAGTTGCAACGGGAGTCGCGGCTCGCATATCCGATCAACAAACCCAGGCCCTAGCCACTCTAGGCCAACGTGATAGCCTTATTGCGCAAACACTCAAACGTCATAGAGTAGATACCCTAGTTGGCGATTACTGGCGTGTTTTACCCATAAAACTAGCATCTCACGGGAAGATAAACTCATTACCACTTGCAAATTGTACGCAACCGACGGCTGCGCTGACGAGTCATGACTGGCAGCCTGACCTTAAGACGCATAGCTTTGCGTATTTGATAACGCTTGATGGTGATATGCTCACCAATTTCCCAAAATGCTCCATGTCGCAAGTTACAAGGGTCTATGGCCAGCCGAATGCAATTCAGATTATTGCCGGCACCCCGACTAAACCATCTGAAGCTCTGCTTTTTTATGATCAGGGCACACGTCCGGTAAGTGCCTCGAAAGCTGATCCTACGCCGATCTTGCCAATTGGTCTCGACCAACTTCAAGACACGCAATGTAGCGGTGATACCGTTATGAATGTGGTTGCCCATCAGGATGATGATCTTTTGTTCTTAAGCCCAGACCTACTGCATGACGTACAGTCAGATAAATGTGTTCGTACGGTCTACTTGACTGCCGGTGATAGTGGCCACGGAAAATTTTATTGGCTCAGTCGTCAACTTGGTTCTGAAGCTGCATATAGTAATATGCTTGGCATCAAGAACGCCACATGGGAGCAGCGAACAGTAGCGATTGCCCCTCACGAATACCTTACTATCGCGACTCTACGGGGGAATTCTCGAATATCTCTGATATTTTTTAATCTTCCTGACGGTGGCTTACAGGGCGGCGGATTTGCTAGTTCAGGTAACCAAAGTCTGAGTTCCCTGTATGATGGCACACTTACGAAAATTAAAAGTGTCGATGGTACCTCCAACTACACCTCAGAACAACTTGTGTCGGTGCTTGTGTCACTTATGAATGCCTATGGGCCAAGCGTGATACACACCCAGGCTAATGTGGCTGATGATGTGTACCCTGACCATAGCGACCATATTGCGACCGGCCTATTCGCCTCCTCTGCGGTGCAAATGTATAGTGAGCAGCAATTTGGTGATACGTCAGTTATCCCGGTTGTTCGATACATCGGTTACCCGATACATTCTTATCAAGATAATATCTCTGATGAGGATCGTTCACAAAAAGAGGCAGCGTTTTTGGCATATGCAGCGTACGATGGTGGCGTTTGTCACTCAATCGACGAATGTGATCAGACCCCGACCTATAGTGCATATATCGCTCGGCAATACACCGACGACTCTGTACAGCTATAGCCGAATCATGATAAAAGTGGTATTATAATGGAAAAGCTAAAAGTAGGAAGTACTTATGCAACCGAACGATCCACGTCAACAGCAACCAGGATTCCAAGGTAGTCAGCCAATTCCACAGCAGCCACAAGCTGGAGTTCCCTCACAACCGCAACCCTTCACTCAGCCACAGCAACCAGGATATGGAGCTCCACAGCCCCAGCCTAATCCCTATTCTTATCAACAGCAGCCCATGCAACCCATGAGCCAGACGCCTCAGCCTACATATCAAGCTCCTCAGCAATCTCAGCCGCCGCAGTACTTAAGTCCGCTTGAGCCATCGGCTCAGCAGTTTCAACCGCTTCCATCTCAACCTGCAGGTTCTGGGGCTGGTAAAAAAGTACTCCTCTTTAGCCTGGTCTTAATAGTTGTTTTTGCGCTTGGCGTGGGTGGTTATCTATTCGCGACGAAATCTACCACTAAAAAAACTCCAACTGTGACCGCTACTAAAACCACTAATACTACCGCAAAAACTCCAAAAACGACTGGAAATTTTCAAACACTCGGTAGTTTTACGTTAACAGCCCCAACTGGGGGTGCACTTGGCGGCATGACCGCTAACGTCGCCACTTCACCAGACGCCTATACGGTACTTTCGAATAGTAATGGCAGTTGCACGATTGGCCTAGGTGTTCTATCGCAGACCGCCCTACCCGGCACTGATCTGAATAGTCTTGTTGCTATCAAAATTGCTGACGCCAAAAAACAGGACAGTCATATTAAAGTGTCTGGTCCTAAAGCTGCGGACAGCTTAGTACTCAAAGATACTACTGGTAAAACCTATGCTCTACCGACTGCGAGCTTCACGCTTACTGACTCTACTACAGGCGGCGGTACTATTGTCGAATCATATAGCGCCGTAGAGCTCGCCGACAAAAGTCACGCAGTAGTCTATACGGCATGCAATAGTGATAAAGCGAATGATCAAACTGCCCTAGCCGCTCAAGTCAAAAAGCTACTCCCTGTTGCTCAGGCAATTACCATTCAGCCTAAATAGTTTTCTGTATGTCTGTACGGTAGAGCCTACTGTTAGAATAGAGAAGATATGATTACTGATAGTGCCTATAAAAACTTTGGATGTTTTGCGGTTATCATCTTATTTCTAGGTCTTACTTTTCTTGTGCGCAAATGGCCCCAAAATAAAGGTCTGACATTTAGCCAACATGCAGCGGCACAGCGCGTAAGTATTGGATATTACATTGGTCTGTTTGCGGTAGTTCTACCCCTCCTGAATCTATTTTTTATTGAGTGGTTCGTCCCAGTGTTAAAGCTATCTAAATGGCTTACTGTTTGTGTTGTTGTATCAAGTATTACTCAATTTGCCTGCACACTTATTCCCGAAATCGCCGGCCTGCGTGCCAAATGGCACAGGGCACTTGCTGGTTTATCTGCCCTACTGCTTGTACCTCCCGTAGGGTTGCTTCTATTCTCTGATTATATTCATGCTTGGCTAAAAATAGTCATTTTACTGTGTCTACTGGTGATGATAGGTGTCATAGGGGCTGCTAGTTTTCTTAAAGGTAAGGCATTTGGATGGCGTGCCCAGGCTCTTTATTTTTCTGCCTTTTTTACTGCGGTCCTATTAGTAACATATCTAGTCTGAATTTAAAAACCGCACAAGCTAGATTTTATTTAGGCGAGGCGTTGCCCTAACCAAAGAAAAAGCCCACGATATACGTGGACTCTTTCTTTGGTGTACCCGACAGGATTCGAACCTACGACCTTTGGCTCCGCAAGCCAACGCTCTATCCAGCTGAGCTACGGGTACATATGTTACACTGGAATTTCGTTGCAACAGGGGTAATTTTAGCACATCATGACATAAAAATCTAGTCTCCTCTGTTGGCTGTCTAATCTGTTAAAATAATCTGCATATGGAGAGGTCGCATAGTTCGGTCTAGTGCGCCACACTCGAAATGTGGTATAGGGGCAACTCTATCGAGGGTTCGAATCCCTCCCTCTCCGCCAAAAGAAAATACCTCAACCCGAAAAGGATGAGGTATTTTCTTTTGGTAACCTATAATGTACTCATGAAGCCTTCAATTTTTACTCAAATTATTAACGGCGAAATCCCCTGCCATAAAATCTATGAAGATGATTGCACGTTTGCATTCTTGGACATACATCCGGTGCAGCCTGGTCATGTTCTAGTTGTTCCAAAGAAGCAGGTGGAGTTCGTGTGGGATCTCGAGAATGAGGATTACCATGCGCTTATGGAAGCATCTAAAAAAATAGCTAAGCAATTAAGAGATATCCTTGATGTACCGTATGTCGGTGAGCAGGTTATGGGAGTAGATATTCCTCATGCCCATGTTCATCTGATTCCGTTTGCTACTGGAGCTGAGTTTCGAACGATACCCGACACGGACGCCGAGCCCGACCACCCTGCCCTAGCCAAGTTAGCGGATCGACTTCGTATGGCTGATGATGTTTAAAACACACAATAACAACTAACCGTTTCCGGCTATTTATCTAGCATAAACAGTTTATAACTGGTACAATACGGCCATGGATCAGGGTGGAAACTTGACCGAAGAAAAGCAACTTGGTCGTGTCGTGCAAACGGCGCGCAAGCGAGCTGGACTCACACAACAGGCTCTATGTCAGAAAACAGGCCTGAGTTACTCGACGCTGGCAAAAATTGAGCGCGGTGCTATTCGTGCGCCGTCGGTCTTTACGATTCGCCACATTGCAGCAACACTCGGCGTGAGCTTAGATGAGCTGCTGCAAAATGTCTCTTCAGGCGCGAAGCCACAAGCTCGGCAGGCAAACACTAAAAAGGTCTCACGCAATGGTATACGTTTTGTCTTCTTCGATATGAACGGGTGCCTAGTGCGCTTCTATGATCATGCATTCAGTACGCTCGCTAGCGATGCGGGTGTAACGCCAGACGTGGTTGAAAGTATCTTTTGGCAATATAACGAAGATGTTAACCGTGGAGATATGACAATCGACCAGCTCAATACTATTTTGGCTGATCGTTTGGGGATCATGGTCGACTGGTATCAATATTATCTTTCAGCAGTTGAAGCGACGCCAGGTATCTCCGAACTTGTTGCATGGGCGGCAGAAAACTACCGGATAGGAATTCTCACGAATACTATGCCAGGATTGGTCGAGGCGATGCGTGCTAACGGTACTTTGCCGAATGTAAATTTTGAATGTATCATCGACTCTTCAAAGGTTCATGCACTGAAACCTGAGCCACGAATGTTTGAAATTGCCGCAGAACAGGCTGGTATTCAGGATGCGAGTGAAATACTGCTTATAGATGACGATAACCCAAATCTTGCCGCCGCAGCACGCATGGGATGGCAGACTATTAGTTTTGACCCTTACAAACCGGAAGAGTCGATTGTTCATATTAGCACTGCTCTGCAGCCTGCGGATTAAGCACTCTGGCGGTGTATAGATATTAAAAGAGATCCCAAGTATGGATCTCTTTTAATATAGGAGTGGGCACACCCTGTTATGCGTTAGTAAATCGAGCTTGCTCGGTGCGTAAACGGTCTAAAGCGTCGTTTGCATGAGCTAATTGTGTTTTGGTTTGTTCTACAATTTGCTTTGGTGCGTTCTCGACATAACTCTTATTGCTTAGGCGTCCTTGTAGTTGTGTGACTACCTTCTCCTGGTCGACAATCTGGACAGCCATTTTATCTGCGTATGCTTGTAGCGTGCGAGCATCTACATCTAGCCAACAAGTGTAGGTCGTACTAGTAAGCTGTAGGCCAGTGCCACTACTCACCTCTTGAACTTGGTTGAGTCCTGCTAGACGCGCAAGCAGAGCGGAATTTTCATTCAAAAATGGCACATTAGTGTAGTACAGGTTCGGCTTAGTTAGGGACAAGGATTTAACGATCATGCGAGCTTCCGTCACGATAGTCTTAATCGCCTCAAAGTCTTTAGCTGATTCTGCGTCGTGTTTGAGCATAACTGGCCAACTACTCTGTATGAGCAGACTATCCGTATCACTGTAGAGGGTTTGCCAGATAGTTTCGGTTACGAACGGTGCGAATGGATGCATAAGCTTGAGTACGCTCTCAAGCACATAGCCTAGTACTTCCCTGTTGTCTTGTGATTTGCTTGCTTCAATGTACCAGTCAGCTACATCATCCCAGACGAAGTGATACGCAACATCGTAAGCTTCACCGAAGCTGTATGCTTCTATGTGAGCAGCAATAGAATCTGTCGCATGTTGTAACTTACTCAACACCCAATGATCTGCACTAGTTTCGGGTTTTGGAATAGTGCCAGGTGTGTAGTCTGTTCCCAGTGCGTTTTCGCAGTAGCGCGCAATGTTCCAGAGTTTGTTGCAGAAGTTACGGTTGGCTTCCATCTTACTCCAGCCCCAGTTCTGATCATTACCTGGACTGACACCCATAATGAGCGCCATACGGAGTGCATCGGTGCCATACTTAGGGATGACATCAAGAGGGTCGATAATACTCTCAGGCCGGCTCTTACTCATCTTCTTGCCGTCTTCAGCGCGAATCAGGCCATGTAAGTACACTGTCTTAAATGGTACCTGCCCTGTTGCGTATGTAGTTGAAAGGATCATACGTGCCACCCAGAAGAATAGTATGTCCCAACCGGTCTCGAGTACGTTCGTAGGGTGATAGGCTTGGAAGTCCGGACTGCGAGCTAATAGATCCTCAAGTGATAGACTGTAGTCTTCGGCTAAGGTTGGATCAATTAAGGTGCTCCAGGTCCAGAGCGCTGAACTAAACCATGTATCAAGAGTATCTGGATCTTGCTCCCACTCATTCCAGCCTTCGGACTCGTCCGTTGGTGGCTGCATACCTACATATGTTTCTACTGTACCGTCCGTGTCGGTACGATACCAAGCTGGGATACGGTGCCCCCACCATATTTGACGGCTAATACACCAGTCACGTAAGTTATCGATCCAATGGAAGTACGTTTTATCAAAGCGCTCAGGAACAATTGCAATGTCGCCATCTCGAATAACACTTTGCAGAACCTCTTTAAGGCTGCACTTCTTCCCTTTCCACTCAACCACTTGCTTGTTTACGTCGATAAACCACTGCAAACGAATCTGTGGCTCAATTATACCCTTGCCTCGCTCGTTGTGGGCGATATTGTGGACATAGTTGTCATCAACTTTGAGCAACAACCCCTTGCTATTAAGCTTTTCTACAATCTTGGGGCGTGCTTCAGCGATAGGCATACCGGCAAATTCGCCAGCAACAGGTAATAATTTCCCGTGAAAATCGATCACCTGGACTTTATCCAGGTTGTGCCGCTCGGCGATCTCGAAGTCTACATGACTGTGCCATGGAGTGATTGTCATGACGCCTGTGCCGAAGTTAGGATCGACTGATTCGTCTTTAATAACTGTGGCAGTCATAGGGCCGTTAATCCACTCTACTTCAAAAGTCTGGCCATGTTTGTATTTCTTATAGCGTTTGTCATCGGGGTGCATGACGACATACTTGTCGGCGAACTTTGTCTCGGGACGAGCTGTAGCGATTTCGAAAGGTCCGAATCTAAAAGTGTAGAAGCTAGTAGTTTCTTCTTCGTATTCTACCTCATCATCAGAGACGTTAGTCTCAAGGTTTGGATCCCAGTTTACGATGCGATGACCCCTGTAAATTAGGTCGTCATCATACATTTTAGTGAATACCTCACCGACGCCGCGCGTAAGCGCGGGATCAAGCGTGTACCGAAGACGAGACCAGTCTGCGCTAGCTCCCATGGCTCGCATTTGCTTCAGCATGGTTCCCCTGCTCTGTCCTACGAATTCACGAGTACGCTCTAGGAAGGCATCGCGACCGATCTCATGTTTAGTAGTGCCTTCATTGGCTAACTTCTTCTCAATAATTGCATTAACAGCCAAAGCCGCATGGTCAGTCCCGGGTAGCCAAAGCACGTCCTTACCCTGCAAACGCTGATAGCGGGCCATGATATCCTGTAGGGTCAGAAATAGAGAGTGGCCAAGGCTTAAGGTGCCTGTCTCATTCGGAGGCGGCATAGCGATTGAGTAATGTTCTTTTTTACTGTGTGGGTCGGCGGTAAATGCCCCGCTCTTCTCCCAGAGATCGTAGATATTGGTTTCGTAGTCACCAGGTTCATAAGTTTTAGGTAGTTGCATGGAAAGCTTTCTAATTTAGTGTTGGTTCGGTGTTAAAGACAAGAGAAATTATAGCCCCCGAGGGACGCCAGACCGCACAGAACCGAGAATCAACAGAGGTTGTAACATACGCATCAGTATACCACCTCTGTTATAGGGTTGCAAAAAGAGCCTTTTCACGTGAATTACATGCTTAGGTTTGGGGCAATGTCTAGCCTGTAAGGGTCGGCTGTTGGTTGACCATTCATAGCCTTGAAGCAACCAAGTGTGGCAATCATAGCACCATTGTCTGTGCAGAGCTTAGGGTCCGTATAGGCTATAGGTAAGGGGAGTCGCTCAGCCATTTGACGCCGAAGTTCGGGACTGGCCGCAACGCCACCAGCAATAACAACGCTTTTAGGATGAAATTCTTCAAAAGCTAACAATGCCTTATCAACGACAGTTTCTACGGCAGTACGCTGGAAGCTAGCGGCAATATCGGCTTTTTGCGATTCACTCAGGCGGGCCGCCAGATCCTTACTGGGGAAGGTGAAGTCTTCTCCAATTTGTGCTTGAGCTGCTCTAAGAACGGCTGTTTTGAGCCCACTGAAGCTGAAGTCGTACTTACCGCTCAACTTTGCTTTAGGCAAGGAGAGGGCATGTGGATTACCTTCCATGGCTTTTTTGCCAACACTTGGACCACCAGGGTAGGGGAGACCAATGATTTTAGCGACTTTATCAAATGCTTCACCAATTGCATCATCTTGAGTTTGGCCAAGTAGGGTATAGTCAAAGTGATTTCGGAAGAGGGCTAATTGGCTGTGGCCGCCGCTTACTATGAGTGCGAGCATCGGGAATGTAGGTTGAACAGCCGGCAAGATGTAGTCGGGCAGGGAAGTATCTGTTAAGAAATTGGCATATACATGGCCTTCGACGTGGTTGATAGCGTATAGAGGCTTGTGTTTGGTAATCGCCAGTGTGCGTGCACTGAGTACTCCTATAAGCAGGGAGCCGCCTAAACCGGCACCGTACGTGACCGCAATAGCGTCAATATCATCCCAGGTGCAGTTCGCCTCATCCAATGCTTGTGCAATAACAGGGGTAACTGACTCTATGTGGCTACGTGCGGCAATCTCAGGAACTACACCACCATAGGCTGCGTGCAAGTCCATACTGCTTGCAACGGCGTTACTAAGAAGCGTGTGTCCATCTTTGACAACAGCAGCTGCGGTTTCGTCGCAACTGCTCTCTAATCCTAAAACTATCATATGCAACCATTCTAGCAGATTCTACCAGTGTTATAAATTGACATAAACACAATGATATGGTAATATATATGAACCTTGCGATAAGCTATTCACGGCTTGTCATGAATGAGGTTTAGGAACAGAGGTGTTCACCCGTATTTCTGTAGTAAGGTGCTGTTTGACAATCAAGTTGCTATAACCGTATTTCTGCAAATCCAGTGCAGGCCATTGGCCGCCCCAAGAGGCGGCTTTTAGTCTGCACTGATCGAGCAGCATTCCTCTTATATGAAGGCTGCTCTCACTGCAGAAATACGTGTGACACATTAAACCTATCTTTGTACTTTCCTCGGGAAGAGAGATGTGGCAGTTTGTAAACAATTTTTTTTGTTTGTAGTCTGTCACATCCCTACTACCCGCCTGAAATTCTCGCAAGAACTTCGTGCACTTCCACCCCGAAGGGAACCACCATGCCCAACTCGACGACCACTACCTCTGACCCGACCATGGTCGAGCGCACCTTCCGGAACCGCCTGCTGGCGAACTTCGTTCCGTGGGTGAGCGACCAGAACCCCGGCCTGCGCGTCAACTGGAACAAGGCCTTGTACGGCGGCCTGATGCTGCTGGTCTTCATCCTGTGGAACGCCACATCGGCCTCCATCTCGGTCACTGCCATGCTTACCTGCGTGTGCTTCATCGTCCTGGGTACTGTCGTGTTCTACAAGTACCTCCAAGAGGTCAAGTACGCCATCGATGACGAGAAGGACCGCACGGTCTACTTCCCGAAGGGCTGGGCTGCCGGCATGATCGCCATCGGCGTCCTCCTCTGCATCGCGATGATCTTCTTCGTCGACGGCGGCCTGCACTACGTCTGGAGCAGCTTCCTGATGCTCGCCTTCCTGGTCTGCCTCATCGGTGTCTCCGTGACTCGCTGGTGGCCCTTCAACCGCGGCTCGTGGAACCTCGACCGGATCCAGCCGAAGTCGGCCACCAACAAGAGGTCCCACAAGACTGAGGCCTGAGTACGAAGGTAGTCTCCCATAAACAGGAGAGGTTGCGATGTGTCGCGCACCCTACGTGGGAGGTCGGTGTTTGTTGGAACATAATTAGCGCCCTTAGGCTCTCTTTATTCCCCAACATTCTCCACCTCCCACGTACTACCCCAAGAATCGTTATAGTAAGTTGATTGACCGAGAGGCCATACATACGTAAATGCTTGCCTATTATAGGGTGAGCAAGCTATTATTAACCGTAGATAACATAAGCAGAAAAAGAGTGATATGGAACAATTTATACAACAACTTCTGAGAGATCAGGATGTTCCGGAAGATCTTGACCCTGAAGTACGTGTCCAACTCGTGAGCGAGCTGACAAGTCGCGCCAGTGATTTTCTGAATGCTCGACTAATTGATGCTATGAGCGACGAGACTGTTGAACATTTTAATACTATGCTTGATGACGAATCTACCACTCCAGAGCAAGTACAGAATTTTATTACTACTAACGTTTCTAATAAAGACCAGGTCATTGCACGTGCACTTGCAGAGTTCCGTATGCTTTATTTAGGAGACCGAGCGTAAAGCTTTGAAGCAATGAGTGAAACTGCGCCTGCCGGCCCCGTCCTACCAGCTGAAACACTTGATCCAACAACGTTAACGGATGAAGAGCTAAAGCAGCGTCTGCAAATTCAGACAGCTGATATGTCGCATGGTGTAGTTGAGACTGCACGCGATAAGGCCCATGAACAGCTTCATCGTCAGACGACTGGGGAAGTCGAAGGTCGTAACAAGTTCGTTCGTTTCGTAAAAAAGGTGAAGCGGGGTATTTGGGACGCCAACCTTAAACGTGATTACACCGTACTGACTGGCCAAGTCGAAGGTCGTCAGCAGATTACCCGCGAAGGCAACATTCACGCCCTACATGGGGGTACTCAGGAAGATCACGATCGTACTGCAGCTGCAGTAGTCGAACGTGTAACGAGTGGCTTTGTTCGCAGTAATGAAACGCAGACTGAAATGGGTAAAGTAGCAAATGGTATTGCACTCCAAGACGGTTTAACTCGCTTAGTTAAAGATTTTGCTGAAGGTAAGATTGAACACGACGATTTAGTTGAGGCTAAAGACAAGCTCGTAGGTCGATTTGCCTACGGCTTGCGCCAAAACGAGCGCATGAAGGGTCTACTACTTGCAGATAACGTAGTCGAAGTTGCTCGCAACGCTCGTGCTGCAGTTAATCACGGTATTGGTATGGACCGAATTGACGCGGCGATGAGTGCACGCCATGCGGAAGTTCGTATGGGTGCTCGTACCGAAGTTCGTCGCAATGCTTCTGAGAAAGCGGCCGAATGGTTGTATAGCCGCAAAGCGGGCACGCTTGTCAATGAAACGACGATTGCGGCTGCAGTATCCGTAGCTGCAGTTGCTACTAAGTTTGCAGTGCGTAAGGGCGCCTCATTAGTCGGGAATCTAACTCGAGCAACCACATTTGGTTTAGTGAATGTGGGTGTAGGCGTAACTGCTGCTATACGCGAAAGTATGCATGTTAAACAAGATAGCCAAACACATGTACGCGAGATGGCTTTGGGTGGTGGTGACGAACTCACTACTGCGGGGAAGTACCGTGAAGAGCTAGAAGAGACCCGTTTTGAGACAGTTAGCTTTGAAGAGCTAATGAGCGAGCTTGAGACGGCGCAAGCATCAGCTGGAAATGGTAAGGATGGGCTGCAAACTGCATTGGCTACACTTGCCCATGTCCGGACACGCATTAACTTGTCCGATGAAGAAAAAGTCGACCTGATTACGTATACGAGTAGAATAGCAGCTGAAGTTGAGCGCACTAAGTTAGATGTAAAGTTAGCAGAGGCACGTGTAGCTGTTCAGACCGCACTCGAAGGTGCTGACACTACTACGCTGAGTGCCGCAGGGATAGATATCCTTAAAAAGGATGCCCGTGATGTTGGCTCTCTTATGGATACGCGTTGTGTGGATGTCGAGGACCAATTGCTCGAAAGTGTGGATGCCCGTGATGCGGCAGTTAAGAAACTAGCACGCAACAAGGCAATTAAAGCGGGTATTACTGCAATGGTTGTGGGTGACGTATTGGGCGCGGTTACACAGGAAATCCAGGGCGCAGTATCCAGTTCAGAACAAGGTCTCTTCGAAAAGAACAACGGCCAGGAGCATCGGACGATGCTCGCTGGCATATTCCGTACAGATGAGCATAATCCTGGTGCGGCGCCTAACGCTGATAATATGACGACCGTCAGCCAACACGCGGGATTTGTACCTCCAGAAGGCTACAACTTGCAACATGTTGACGGCAAATGGGAGCTGTTTGACTCTCACAGTAATGTTGTTGATAACAATGTAACATTTGATTCTGATGGCCACTTAAGTGAGGCTAGCCAGCACACTCTAACTGAGAAGGGTTTTCATTTCAGCGAACAGTCGACTTCTGTCTCTGATCCTAATACGATTAGCCATCACGATGTTCCCCAGACTCCGAACGAGTACGTTAAATCTCATCCGCATGAGTTTACGCATATGCATCGTACGGATTGGCTGGCAAACAACACAGAAAAACCAGACCTCAACGAACAGCGTGTTGATTGGGGCGGAGTAGATGGTACGGGTGTTGATGAACATGGTAACTACGTTCTAAGCGTAGCTCGTATGACTCCTGACGGCTCTTACGAAGGTGGCCTATCAGAAAACGCTCGTCAGCTTATGCAGGAAGGCAAGCTTAAGATTGCACTTTCTATGACTGAAGGTACGCAGAGTCATGTGGTCATGGTGAATGTAGATGAACATGGTCATGCGGTGATTGAAAAGGGTAGTCTTGCAGCTAAGGTAATGTTTAACCGTCATGACGGACGAGTGCACTTTACAGGCGCATATGCTGAGGCTGTAGCACTTGGAGATAAGCAGCCTAATGGCACACAAAATGTGCACGTACTTGCGACTGTTATCGGTGAAAACAATCCGAATACACATGAATTGATTGATCGTCAGCCTGTTATAAAGCCACATTCACACGAGCAAATTATCACAAGCCTGACAGCTCCTGAAACGACATCTCCAGTTGATATGCCGCCGGTTCTACCAATTCGATCTCGCCGTGGCTTGGAATATGCAAGCGAAGGGACGCTGCGTAATCCTAATCTTGCTCCGTTTTACTACGGTGGTAAGAGTTTGGAAGAGCTTCGTAGTTGGATGGCTCTTGATCCCGATCGTCACCAGCCTCGCCGCCAGATAACCAATCCTGATGGTACAAAATCATGGGTTGAGGCTGACGGCAGTCCTGTTGTCAGAAACACGGATCGTGAGCGATCTATTCTGCGAAATTATCTTGAGAAGCAAAGTAGGATCAATTCCGCACACTATGCCATGGTGGAGCGTGTAGCAAATACAATGAAGCCAATGGATAAGGCTACGCGCGTTAGCGTTAACATTCCTGCATGGATGGAAGGGCAGAACCTAACTCATCTACTTAATGAATTTACTGATCAGGTAAATAGGGCTGACGGTAGTCCTTTATCTCCAGAATTATACGAGATAAACATCCTCATTAACCGTAAAACGGGCACGGCAGCTGATGATTCAGTTGCAGTTATTGATCGCTTCATTGTTGATTTTGAACGTGCCCACGGTTTTAAGCCAAACGTTAATTACTATGATATCGAACTTGATCCACCATATAACAATGTAGGTTACGCCCGAAAACTACTGACTGACGCTGTGAGCATGCGTAGCGTAAATCGCCCAGAGCAGGACGGTGCACTATATTATGAGACTGAAGATGCTGATATGATTAACGTCGACAAACGTCTTATATCTAACTTGATTGATAAAATGGATAACAATCCGCAGCTTGATGCGGTACGGGGTGTCCAGGATCGTAGTCCAAAGTATATGATGCAAAACGATATGCTCTTCTTGCGCCGTCGTGCCGCTGACTTCTTCGAACTACTGGCAAGCAAAAAAGAGTTTAGGGATCCAAATGCTCCAAACTGGAACTTTACCTGGAACCGTGTCGTAACCGGCGGGTGGAATACCGGATACTCAGCTGAAGCTTATGGGCTGATTGATGGGTATGACGTGGTAGAAACGGGTGAAGATATGAGCGTAGGTGAAAAGATCACCATGGTGAGGGGTGATGGTAATGTACCAAACCTAGAGGTTGTAGGTAAGGTATACTCACGATCTGATTCATCACCACGACGCTTTATCCATGAAATTCTTACAGATAAGGGTGCCTATGCAGACGACAACTTCTCCGATGAAGAGGCCAACCAATTGATGCGTGATAAGTCGCTTGATGAAGCACTTGAGTCGATTAAGAGGTACGCTCGTATTGACGCCAGCAATGAGGGTGCCTTTACCGGATTTATGGAGTGGCAGGCTGGCTTTGCAAATAGTATAACTCCTTCAAAGGCTGAGGCTGAGGAGCTTACTAAGCGACTTATGTTCTGGCTGGGCTTTGAAAAAGACGACTATGAGATAGTGGGTGATGGAATTGCAATCAAATCATGGGGACACGTCAAGCAGTCTTTGGAAAAATACCGACAGCGATACGAGGCTAAGACAGGCGTTGCACTCGCTGCATAGTAAAACACCCGCTTTGAGCGGGTGTTTTACTATGCGATATGACCAGTATAACTAGAGGGAGGTGGATTCTCTATGGCAGTCGCCCATCGTTGATCGAGTTCCTCGTGAGTAAGCATAGCTCTTGTGGCTCCACGCATAAAACCTTGCTGAGCTTCCGTTAGGACATTTTGGTATTCCCAAGGCTCCTCCCATGCTCGCTCAGTTATAAGCTTATGCATGTCGTCCTTATCGAATCCCATTTCGCCGAAGTCTCTCATGACAACCTTGCCACTAGAAACCCCATAGTTAGATAGCAGATTAAACGTCTGGTCATGACACCCATACTTCCAAGTCTCAGGTATACTTTGTACATACTGCCATAAGTATTCTTCCGTCATTTCAGGTTGAGCTTCTATAGTTTCTCCTACGGAAGGCATTTTATCTTGGTCGATAGTGCCATCATCGTAGAATGTAGGGTTGCCAAAAAACTCAGCTGATTCTGGGAAATGAGCAATCAGAGTCCTTACGTGGTGACTACTCTGAAAGCCGAGCCCATGAAGTTTTCGTGCGTATGCGGTTACTTCACTCTCAGTGCCGGGGTACCACCATCTTATTGCGGCCTCAGAATCTTCAATGGTTTGAGGTACTTTCCG
>CAZBLZ010000020.1:13665-19234 GCA_964493045.1 uncultured Candidatus Saccharibacteria bacterium | reverse complement strand
ACTACCAAACCTAGCTTTGGCTGCTTAACATTTTTTACAACAATATTGCTCCCACCCCTCAAAATGCTGTGGAAATTTTATGGGTTGACTTATAACCGCTGCCGCGGTATATAATGGGGGTAATACTAAAAACAGACAAGGAACTGCGAGATTATGTCTGAATTACCAGAAAAGCAAGTGAAGCGACTTCGGTCGTTGATCCAGGAGGCCGAAACTAACCTCGCTGCAGCTAAAGAGCTGCTCATGAGTATCATCGGCGACGACGGGCAAGTTGTGACCCCTACAAGTTCACGCGACGAAGTAAGCGGTAAGGTTATCGAAGGTGTCTTTGATGGCCAGGTAATGATTGGCCCAGACGGCAAAAGCTACCCTGTACCAGCGAACTACGCAAGTAAATCAAAATTGGTTGAAGGTGACATCCTTAAACTCACCATCGCTCAAGATGGCGGTTTTGTATATAAACAAATTGGTCCAATCCCACGCAAGCAAATCATCGGTACGCTTACCCAGCACGATGGCGCATATTACGTGGAAGCACAAGGCCGTGAATACCGCATCTTGCTTGCAAGCGTTACGTACTTCCGCATTAATATTGGCGACCAAGTCACCATTATTGTGCCAGAAGACAACACCGAAGCCGTATGGGCTGCGGTAGAAGCAGCGCTCTAGCATTCAAGATCAGACTAAAAATACGGCAACGAAAATGAGTTGCCGTATTTTTGTTAAAAAATCTCGCATCAAAAATTGACAATAACTAGTTTATCTAGTTTAATATAATTGACGATTCACCAACACAGGGAGCTGTACCGTGCGGATATTCCTCATTGGGCTGGCCATGGCCGCCGTCGCGCTCATCATGACGTTTCTGGCGATGGGCCACAACTTCAGCGTAGATGGCGGCGCCATCTACTACGGTGTCGTCCTCGCCCTGGGAGCAGGAAGCGCATTTGTCATTCCCATTGGGTGGGGGAACATGGCATCAAAATGCTGATTCACCCGTCCCGGGGTCGCCACCGACGAGGGCTCAGTCCTCGTCGGTGGCACTCATCCTCACATTTTGGCTATTGAAAAAATCTTTACAGAACTCATCAGGCACCAAGCACCAAGCTACCTAATAAAATCACAACAGACAATCTGTCGCTCTCGAGGTATAATAAAAGGCAATGGGGCAGGCGTTATACCGAAAATATCGTTCGAAATCTTTAGATGAGGTTGTTGGTCAATCTCATATTACTGATATGCTGCGGCGAGCAATCGCAAGCGGCAATGTTGCGCATGCCTATTTGCTGACTGGCCCACGCGGTGTTGGCAAGACGTCAATCGCTCGCATTTTGGCGCACGAAATCAACCAACTACCGTACAATGACGAATCGACGCATCTCGACATTATCGAGATTGACGCCGCCAGCAACAATTCCGTCGAAGACATTCGCAACCTACGAGATAAAGTCGCCGTAGCGCCAACCAGTGCGCCGAAAAAAATCTACATCATCGACGAGGTGCACATGCTGAGTAAATCTGCCTTCAACGCACTACTCAAAACACTCGAGGAACCGCCAGAACACGTAGTATTTATTCTGGCCACAACCGATGTTGAAAAACTACCCGCAACCATCGTAAGCCGCGTACAGCGCTTTAATTTCCGCCTCATCGATGGCGACGATGCCGTTAAGCACTTACGCGCCATTAGTGATGCCGAGAACATTGATATCAACGATGAGGCACTGCAGCTTGTAGCACGTCATGGCCAGGGGAGCTTTCGCGACAGTATCAGCTTGCTTGATCAGTTGCGCAACCTGAGCGACTCAACCATCACGCCAGAACTCATCGAAAATGTCGTCGGCCTCGCCAGTAATGAAATGGTACTCGAATTATTAAATGCGTACGACTCTCAGAATCTTGCAAAGATCACCGAGCTCATTGATAATGCCGAAAGGCGCGGAATTTCTGCAATCACTATCACCGACCAGCTCGTGCATGCCGTTCGCACTGATATCACCGCCCACCCTGAGCGTCTTCCGCTATTGGATAAACTACTTGAAGTAGCCAAAAGCGCCTGGCCATTCGTGAAACTTATTACCGCGCTCACATCGAATACGATTCATACTGCAACCCCAGCGGTAGCGCCGACACCAGTTGTAGTAGCCCAAAAAGCTACATCAACACCATCAGTAGTGCCCAAGCCAGCAGTAAAACCCACTCCAAAGCCTGCTACGAAGCCAAAGTCTATTGAGACACCAACGCCAAAAGCGCCAGAAAAGCCCGTTGAACCACCAAAGCCACTCGGCCCAGAGCAACCATTTCCATGGGCTGAGTTCGTTACAAATATGAAAGTGTCTTCGCCAGGCGCACATAGCATTTTAGGTAAATGTGACTACTCATTCGACGGTACCACACTCACTATTTTTGCCGGTAAACCGTTCACGAAAAAACAGCTCGATAAATCACTGCCGACTATGCAGTCCGTACTCGAAAGTGTCGGCGTGCAAGATGGCATTATTACTGTACTCGAAACCACCAAACCATCAGATAATAGCACGATTGCTGCAGCGCTTGATATTATGGGTGGAGGAGAAGAGGTAGCACTATAATGGCCGAGAAAAAACAAGTAGTCGCAGGGAAAATCCCGCCCCAAAATCTAGATGCTGAGATGAGCTTGCTCGGCGCAGTTTTGATTGACGACGAAGTCATCGCGGATGCGAGTGAAATTGTTAATGTAAAAGACTTTTACGACAAGCGTCACGCTATCGTATACGGTGGTATGGTTCGCCTTTACGAGCGCCACAAACCAATCGACCTACTGACACTGACTGATGAGCTTAAGAAAAAAGACCAGCTTGAAACAGTAGGCGGTTCTGCATATCTTACCGAGCTCACCAACTATGTACCAACTGCCGCACACGCCGCAAGTTATGCTGAAATCATCAACCAAAAGGCCGTACGTCGCCGACTTATCAAAGCCAGTGCCGAAATCAGTGAAATGGGCTTCGACGAAGAAACCAGCACCCAGGAGCTGCTCGAAAAAGCCGAAGCAGAGCTTTTCAGTGTGAGCGATCAATCAGTTAAGCAAGACCTCGTGAGTATCGAAAGCATCCTAACGGAAAGCTTTGACCGCATCGAGGAACTCCACCGAAACAAGGGCCAACTGCGCGGTATTCGCACCGGCTATCGTGATCTCGACAACATGACTGCAGGATTGCAGCGCTCAGACCTCATCATCCTTGCCGCCCGTCCAGCCATGGGTAAGACCACCCTTGTGACAAACCTCGCGTACAACGTAGCAACAATTGCAAAGCTACCAGTACTTTACTTCAACCTTGAGATGAGCAAGGAACAGCTAATCGACCGTATGCTCGCAGATGCATCAGGCGTCGATAGCTGGAACATTCGTACAGGTAATTTGAGTGACGAAGATTTCAGCAAGATTAGCGAAGCAATGGGCGAAATGGCCGAAGCACCAATCTTTATCGATGACACTCCAGGTTTAAGCGTGCTCGAAATGCGCACCAAAGCCCGCCGCGCCGCCCACGACCAACCACTCGGGCTCATCATCGTCGACTACCTACAGCTCATGCAATCATCGGGCAACCACAATGGCAACCGCGTACAAGAGGTGAGTGAAATTTCTCGTGGCCTCAAGCTTATTGCCCGCGAGCTAAACGTACCGCTCATCGCACTAAGCCAGTTAAGCCGTAGCGTTGAAAGCCGCACCCCTCCAATTCCACAGCTCGCCGACCTGCGTGAATCCGGTTCCATCGAGCAGGATGCCGACATCGTGAGTTTCATCTATCGCCCGGGCTACTACGAGCCGGATAATCCTGAGGTACAAAACATCACCGACCTCATTATTGCCAAACACCGTAATGGTCCCGTTGGTAAAGTGCAGCTCTACTTCCACCCAGAGCGCCTCCGCTTCATGAGCCTCGATCGTCGCCCAGACGAAGAGGGAATGTAATGCTCAAAAGCCATAAACAGCTTATTTCGTTCGCCTCCTCGTGCTATAATTAAGCATATGAAATTTCGCGTTGTCGACTATACGCTTTACAGATGGCGCTACTCAATAGGCTACTCTCTACTAACGGTCCTCGTTTTAAGCGCACTAGCGCTCGCCGCAATCTACGTGCCGGGCGCATTACGTGACGGCGAAATGCAGTCCGCGCTTACAAGTGGGGCGCTGTCGATGCATTCCATCGATCCAACCACCGTCGTCAATTTGCCGTATCACATCTTGCAGCGGCTGAGCTTTTTGGCATTTGGCGTCACAACCTTGAGCATAAAGTTACCGTCAATACTTCTAGGGCTTCTTACAGCATTCGGAATTCTACTACTTGTAAAAGTATGGTTCCGCCGCAACATCGCTATTATTGTTGCCGCAATTGCCGCTACAACCACCCAATTCCTCTTTATGGCACAAGATGGCACACCAGCAATAATGTTTAACTTTGTTGCCGTCTGGTTATTAGTTGCATGTACGTACATGACTCGCGCTCAGATATTCAGTACATTTTGGAAGGTAGCTGCCTGCGTTCTCACAGCAACAGCGCTCTACATTCCACTTGGCATTTACATTGTTCTTGCACTCTTTATTACCGCATCATTCCATCCACATATTCGCTACATGATTCGACGCATCGCGCGCATACGCTTAATTATCGCCATACTCCTCGGTCTCGTTGCTCTTGTTCCAGTTGCTGAAGCAATCATCCTTAATCAAAAGGTCGCACTTCTACTGCTCGGCATTCCAAGCTCAATCAATCTCCAAGACAATGTCATTACGCTAGGTAAAGATCTCTTCGGGTTCTTCTTAGCCTCAGACAGTTACTTACTACGCCCGCTTTACTCGCTCGGTGCAATCATTTTGATGGTAGTAGGCGCGTACCGATTTATGACAGTCAAATACACGGCACGCGGCTATACGGTATTCTTCCTCGGTCTATTCCTTGTACCGCTCGTTATTATTAACCCCGCTCATGTCACTGATCTTTACGTACTTGCCACGTTACTCATGGCGATGGGAGTAAATACACTGGTTGCAAGTTGGTATACGCTTTTTCCACGTAACCCATACGCCCGCGCTGCCGGAATGATTCCAATATCTGTTTTTGTCGTTGGTATGGTCTTCACTGGATTCGCAAGCTTCGCTAGTAACTACAGTTACAACGCGAATGTACTCCAAGCATACACAAACGACCTAAAGTTGTTAGCACGCATCATTAGCGCAAACCACCAGAAAGATACAAAGCTCCAGGTCGTCACGACAAAATCCCAAGAACCGTTCTACTCGCTTGTAGCTCACTACGACAAACGATTTAATGTAAGTGCAGATTTCACGACCAAGCAAACAGTCATTATGACACATGATGCGTACAGCCAGCACACCCCCGCAGCCGAAATCGACACAATCATCACAAGCCGCCGCGCAACCGATGCCGACCGCTTCTACATCTACAAATCTGTTGCAAAATAGCGTATACTAGACAAAGTTAGTTATCTACGGAGGATTATTGATAATGGCATTTGACCAAATGAAGATGTTGAACGATCTACGCAAGGCGCAAAAAGACCTTGC
>CAZBLZ010000020.1:0-13565 GCA_964493045.1 uncultured Candidatus Saccharibacteria bacterium | reverse complement strand
CACCAATGGCACAACTACTACCAAAGGCCTTACTGGCAGTTATTGACGAGCTCGGCCGATTACCGGGTGTTGGCGTACGCACCGCAGAGCGATATGCGTATTATTTGCTGCGCTCAAATACCCGCAATGCAGATGAACTCGCCAAGGCAATCGCTGGACTGCACAGTGGCGTAAAAACCTGCCCAGTAACCTTTGCCCTCATCGACGCAAGCGAGGATATCTCACCACTCTACAGTGGTGCCGATCGCAACAAAAAGCTTGTTGCCGTTGTCGAAGAGCCCCTCGATATTGTCGCGCTCGAACGCACCGGCCAATACCATGGCACCTACCATGTACTCGGCGGGGCAATCTCACCAATCGATGGCATCGGGCCAGAGCAACTGCATGTGCCAGAGCTACTGACACGCCTCAAAGATGACGAAGTAGAAGAGGTGATCATTGCGACCAACGCCAGCGTAGAAGGCGAGTCGACCGCTATCTTTATGCAGCGTCAAATCGAGCAAACCAAACTGCCTGTCACGGTATCGCGTCTTGCACGCGGTATCCCTGTTGGCGTCGACCTTGAATATGCTGATCAAATCACGTTGACTCATGCACTGGAAGGGCGCCGCACACTCTCATAATCTGATATAATACGGATAATGTTTGATAAAGCTCTACCTCTTATTACTGCCGCAAAACGTATTGTTGTTATTCAGGGTGAAAACCCAGATGGCGACTCACTTGCAAGTTCGCTTGCGCTTGAAGAAATCTTAAGCGAACAAGGCAAAACCGTCACAATGTACTGTGCGATTGATATGCCAAAATATCTCCGCTTTTTAAAGGGCTGGGACCGCGTCACAAACTATTTCCCATTTGACGCAGACCTTGCGATTATTGTTGACACCGCAGCAGAAGCGCTCATCGAAAAAACGCTCCAAACCCGTGGAGTGCGCCAATTCCTCGAAGCACACCCTGTTGTCGTGCTCGATCACCATGGCGAACAAGACGAAGAAGAGCCACAAAATGATTTATCATTCAATCACGAGTTTGTACTCAGCCCAACTGCAGCCGCAACAGGCGAGCTCATTTATAACCTCGCAAAAGCAGCAAACTGGGAAGTAACGCCAGCGGCCGCCTCAGCCCTCTATAGCTCAATCGCATCCGACACACTGGGCCTTACAACCGAATCTGCCGGCATCGATACCTACCAGGTCGTAGCCGAGGTTGTTGCCCGCGGTGCTAAACCGTTCGAAATTGAATCAGCTCGCCGCGAGTTCATGAAAAAACCAGCCGACATTCTCACCTACAAAGGCGAGCTTATTGAGCGCATCGAATACTCCCTCGAAGGCACACTCGCAACCGTTCACATCCCCTGGGAGGATATCCAAGAATACTCAGATCGTTATAATCCAAGCGTACTCGTACTTGATGAAATGCGCCTTGTAGACACCGTAGAGGTGGCCTGTGCTATCAAAACCTACCCAGACGGTAAAGTCACCGGCAAACTACGGTGTAACCTGCCTGTAGCGAGTCAAATCGCTGGCTACTTCGGTGGCGGCGGGCACAATTACGCTGCAGGCTTCAAAGTCCACGAACAGTACGAAACTATTATGCAGGAGCTCGTCGCTGCAACCGACAAAGCCCTAAAGGATTATCATGCCACTCAAACTTCACAACACGCTATCGCGTAAACTCGAAACCTTCACACCAATCAATGACAACAAGGTGATGCTATATACGTGTGGCCCGACCGTCTACGACCACCCGCACGTAGGTAACTGGGCGGCGTTCATCTACTGGGATACGCTCGTGCGCACACTCATCGCCAGCGGCTACCAAGTAGAGCGTGTCATGAATATCACAGATGTCGGCCACCTAACAAGCGACGCCGACGAAGGTGAAGACAAGCTCGAAAAAGGCGCGCGCCGTGAAGGCAAAACCGCATGGGATATCGCTGAATTTTATGCCGAGGCTTTTGTAAACGGCATGGAAGACCTCGGTCTTCTACCACCAGAGCACCTCGTACGTGCAACTGATTTCATTCCACAGCAACTCGATTTAGTACGTGAGCTAAAAGAAAAAGGCTTCACCTACCAAACTACCGACGGCATTTATTTCGACACCGCCAAATTTCCAACCTATGCTGATTTCGCTCGTCTTGATCTTGCGGCGCAAAAAGCTGGCGCACGTGTTGAGGCTAACGACGAAAAGCGCCAAGCATGGGATTTTGCCCTCTGGAAATTCACCGAGCCAGGTACAGTACGCGATATGCAATGGGAAACACCGGCCGATCTACTCGACCTACCGCCACGCGAAGGCGAACCAATCATGGGCTTCCCAGGCTGGCATCTTGAATGTTCTGCCATGGCCATGAGCATCCTTGGCCCAACAATCGACATCCACACTGGTGGCATCGACCACATCCCAGTACACCACACAAACGAAATCGCCCAAAGCGAAGCTGCAAGCGACGTAAGGTTTGCTAACTTTTGGCTACACAGTAACCATCTCAAAATCGAAGGTGGCAAAATCAGCAAGAGCCTTGGCAATGGCTATACGCTACAACATCTCGCAGATAAAGGCTTATCGCCAATGGACTTCAGACTCTTTGTTTTGCAAGGCCAGTACACCAACGAGGGTAACTTCACATTCGAGAATATCGAAGCAGCCAAAAACCGCCTAAGCAACTGGCGTAACTATGCGCTTTTACGTCATCAGATCCATGACCATGGCACCCACAAACCAGAAGCCGATGATATTCCAGCACCATCAGCCGCAGCAAGCAGTGCACTCCGTGAGGCGCTACAGAATAACCTCAATACCCCAGAGGCACTTCGGGTAATCGATGAAACATTTGCTACGCTCGATAATAAACGCCTCAGCGCTATCGATAGGCAGAATCTTATCGATCTCCTCGAGACAATCGACGAGTTGCTCGGCTTACAAATCATGGCCTCGACACCAGACATCGATGATGAAGCAAAACGCACCATCCTCGAACGCCGCCGAGCACGCGACAGTAAAGACTGGAAAACATCAGACGAACTGCGCGACGAACTCGCCACGCAGGGTATCCTCGTACGCGATACTACGTACGATACAATTTGGTCTAGAAGCTAATCTTCTGATTTGCCAAAGAATTTGAGCGAAAGCTTTTTATGCTTTGGCTCTTCTTCTTTAATAGGCTCGTCAAGATCTTCACCATGGTCTTCAAAGTAATCTTCAACGAGCACCTTGATACAACCAGCAATCGGGATAGAAATAATACCGCCAGCAACGCCAAATACGTACAAACCAATCGTCACGGCCGTAAGTACAGCAAGTGGGCTTAGCTCAATTCGCTTTGACTGAATACGTGGTGAAATCACATTATTCTCAAGCTGCTGGTAGATGACGAAGTAGATAGCAAATATAATCGCTGCTGGAATACTATTCATGGCGAGTAGAATCGTAACGATAATACCAGCAAGCGTTGCACCAAATAACGGAATAAGCGAGAAAATAAAGCAGAATGCAACCGTTGGGAGCGCTAGGTTTGCTGGCACTTCATTAAAGAAACGAGACAAAATAAACACAGTGACACCGGCAGCCGTAGCATCAATACCCGAAACCGTCAGCTGGCCACTTACATAGCCCGAAACTACCGATTGCATACGGTGCACAAGGCGCCTATGAGCCCGCACTCGGCGATCATTTTTGTAGACACTCCAGATACGCTCCATCCAGGTTGGCCCCTCAATAAGCATTAAGAAGGTAAGCACGAGTACAAGTAAGGTAGCCGCAAAGACCGACATAGCCGAACCAAGACCTGAGAGGAAATTCCTGCCGACGCCAGTCGCCCAATGACCAGCATTATCACGAATCGCCGATACGGCTTGATCTACTTGCGGCTGAATGTGATATTTAGCCACCAAGTCACCGATACCATGCCATTCGTTACTTACGTTCTGTAATAATGTTGGTGCGTTATCGATGAACTTCACCGTTTGCTGTACAACCGGTGGAATCACAAGGAAGATGACTGCGCCAAGGAAGATGACTACTGCAAAAAAGGCGATTGCTGTTGATAACGTACGGCTACGGTCAGGCAAGTGCCGAGAAAGTCGACTTACAGGGCCATTAAGGGCGAGTGCCAAGAAAAAGGCGGTGCCAATAATTACAAGGGCAGTACGTGCACTATAGAGCGCAAGGATACCAATCCCGAATCCAATTACAACTAACCAAAAGCGGACAAAGGTCTTCGTGTCAATTTCAATGCGTACTTTCATATTGTCAGTATAGCGCATCAGAGGCATTCTTGGGATACCCTAGAGACTAGCTTTGACCAAGTACAGCAATAAGAGCAAGGAGAACAATAAGTGTTCCTGCAAGTGCCGAGATAGCGAGCGTCATACGATTTGGATAATAATCCACTTTCTGGGAGGTACTCACAATCTCCTTTTTCGCAGCCGAGCGCTTCTTAGGAGCTACCTTTTTAGAAGTAGATGCGGTTTTCTTTGTTGCTTTTTTCTGTACAGTGCTCGTCTTAACCATATCTGGTAATTATACGAGAAAACCCCCTCAAGCACAACTTGCTTATGCTATACTTTACGCATATGGCACTCAAGAAATCACATACTGCAGCGTCTCGTGAAACTGACACTAAGATTATCATTGATAGCACCTGGGCCGTCGATCCACTCATAGGTCAAAGTGACATCTTTGCATGTGCGCAACATGCACTTCTTGGCGCAACAACAACTTCCTTACAGTCCCTGCGGCAAAGTATTCCACAGGTTCCAGCGGCCGCGCACAAGCCAGTGTCAACCGGAACCAAATCAGGCATTGCCTGGGCAACTTGGCATCACGGCAAAGACTTTTACACCTACTGGTGCGGTGACGTCACGGCAGTCCTGCATAACGCTAGCCTCACCGATACCGAACGCGAAACCATGCATCTCCGCGCCCGTAAGGCAGAAGCACAAGGCGCTTTAGTGTTCGCAACCGGTGCAAAACTAACCCACAAAGCCCCACACACACTTGAATCAGACATTGAGCATATCGGCCTCGTATTTGCGCGATATGCCTAGTGATCTTTAGCAACGACACCTTCTTTTGATTCTTCATCATGACTC
Organism: uncultured Candidatus Saccharibacteria bacterium; assembly: GCA_964493045.1. Lineage (GTDB taxonomy): Bacteria > Patescibacteriota > Saccharimonadia > Saccharimonadales > UBA4665 > JAJZCD01. The sequence goes on along the minus strand of CAZBLZ010000020.1, from coordinate 8,469 downwards.
GGCGTCTTACCCGTAATTGCCTCGGTAAGTGTTGAGAATATATGTTTATGGCCAAGTAACTCTACGACACCGAATTCTACAAGCTGTTTATGTAGGTTCGGCGACACATGTGCGAAACGAAGGGCAATATTATCTTCACTTAGTTTACGGTACGAATGCTTAATCGCTTCAACCGCTGTATAGTCGATGCTATCAATGCTCCCGGCGTCAATAACTACCATTTTCACTGGCTTTTCAGCACCCTTAATCGCCCGTTTGAGCCGTGCCACAAAGTAAGTAATATTCTCGAAAAAGAGGGAGCCGTCAAAGCTATATACAAGCACGCCATCGAGCTGGCTACTGTGTTGTACGCGGTCACTCAGGCGTTCGCGCGCCCAATCCGACAGTTCGCCATCTCGCAGTAAAATTGCATCTTTGGGGTGATACTGGCGAATCACACGCTCAGAAAGAGATACGATAACCGCGATAAGCACACCCTGCAATACGCCCGCGAGTGCTGTACCGATAAGTGCAATCATTGCGACAGCAAACTCCGTACGATGCACGCGCCACAAATAGCGAAGCTCATTAAGGCGAATCAAATACACTCCCAGTAAGCAAATCACCGACGAAAGCGCAGCCTGAGGCAAATAAGCAAGCAAGCCGACACCGAACATAAGAATAAACCCGACAAGTATACTGCTCAAAATACCCGCGAGCTGCGTACGGCCACCGGCTTTATCTGCCGCCACCGTGCGTGGCGGGCTACCGTTAACCGCGAAGCCCTGCGTAAATGCTGCCACTGCATTCGCCATGCCAAGCGCAAGTAAATCCTGGTTCACCCGAATCTTTTCATCATGCTCTTCAGCAACGCCGCGCACTACCGCCGAGCTTTGCGCCAAAATAATTGCAGCTACCATTGCCGCCGCCGGTAACAATGTCCACACCGCGGCAAGCGAAAATGTCGGCACAACAACAGAAGGTAGATGGCTTGGCAAACTCCCAATAAGCGCCACATCAAACCGCTCAACCTGAAACACAGCCGCAAAGATTACCGCAACAATAATACCAATTAGTTCTCCTGGCACCCGCGAACCACGGGCCAGCAATAAAATACCGACAACGAGTATTGTTACTGTTATCGTCATCCAATTCACAGCAGGGAACTGCAGCAATCCCGTCATACTCTCCCAAACCGTTCCCGACTTTATACGCGCGCCGAGCATGACAGGTAAGCTCGTAATAATAAGCTGCACTCCAACACCCGCTAAAAATCCGACAAGTACAGGTCGCGACACCAAATCCGACAAAAACCCAAGTCGTAGCACCGCCACAACAAGCAGAATAAGCGCTGCCAGCGCGCCAATTACACCAATAGCGCTCGCATACCCAGCCGTTCCTGCTTGCGCGACCAGCGTCGCGCTCGATGCAAGTAACGCAGCCGTTGCCGAATCAGCACCAATCACTAATCGACGCGTACTTGCAAACAATGCAAATACAATCGGTGCAAAAAGGGCAGTGTACAATCCAGTTACCGGTGGCAGCCCAACAACAACAGCAAACGCAAGCGACTGCGGGATAGTAATCGCCGTCAACACCAATGCCGCAATAGCATCATGCCGCAGATCCTGTCGCTTATAGCGCAAAATGCTCGGAAGGGCGAACGTACTACTCATGGCTTTATATTAGTGGCAACCTCGGTGCACGTCAACGACGTTTATACGCTTATGCTATTATAGACGCATGAGCGAAAGACGTAATCTTGAGCAAACACCCCCAAGCGAACTATGGCTACCAAGTAGCATAAAACGCCGCGGCCAAGAGGCCGTCATCAGAAGTGGACTCATCGTTATAGGCGGGGAACCGAACCAGCTTGATGTCTTACATGAACTTGAGCCCGTAGTGGCAAGAGAACTAGACCGTCACAACCGCATGCGTAGGGGATGGGTGCCGATCGATTACATGCCGATCGATCAACAAACAGGACAAATCCTTCATCGTGTAGAAAATCCCGAGGAAACACCACTTTTGTCGCCAGAAGCGCAGGCCGCAATGATAGTGAATCTACTCACTGAAGATAACCTACCTTCATACCATCGCACCATCGCCGATAACTTTGGTTTAGATGGAGCATGGGGCCAATGGACACACCAATGGACCGCCGAAGAAGACGCGCATGCCTACGCGATTCGCATGTTCCTCGACCTTACCCGTGCGGTTGATCCAGCACAAAACGAAGCCATGCGCATGGAGCAAATGAAGCAAGGCTACACGGTCGAAAAAGACCCGCTACACACACTTGCTTACGTAACGTTCCAAGAGCTCGCAACGCGTGTTGCGCATCGCCAAACAGGGCTGGCAAGCCACAACGACATTGCCGATGAAATGCTCCAGCGTATCGCGAAAGACGAAAACCTTCACATGCTGTTTTATCGAGAGCTTGCCAAGTCTGCACTTGATATCGCACCAAATCAAATGATGGCCGCAATTCGTGATGAAGTGCTTTCGTTTGAAATGCCTGGCGCAAATATTGAAGGATTCCAAGTGAAATCACTCCAGATTGCCAATGCTGGTATTTACGACCTAGAGCGCCACCTAGAAGAAGTTGTGCTTCCAGTTCTACAACAATGGAAGATCTTTGAACGCGACGACTTCACTGGCTATGGAGCACACGCCCGTGATGAGCTCGGCGATTTTATCGGCAAACTTCGCCAAGATGCCAATCGCTTCAATGACAAGCGCGATAGTGGCCGCCTCACCAAAACCATCGAAGCCTTACAACGACGCGGTCAAAGCTAACCGCCTCTAGCAAAACGGTAAGGGTTGTGATACAATTTCACTTGCGTTAACACGATATTGGGTCGTGGCCAAGTGGTAAGGCACCAGGTTTTGGTCCTGGCATTCGCAGGTTCGAATCCTGCCGACCCAGCCATGAAATCATAGTTAAAATATACCTCAGTAACATGAGGTATATTTTAGTTTTAGGCACGAAAAACTCGATGGTATACTAAATAAAATGACTACTGTAGATAAAGACATCGTTACTAAATATTACATAGAATGCGAGCTCGACAACATTGTCACCGGCGAAAACATCACACTCGTCGAAGGACTCTATAGTAGCAATACCTCACGCCTACTTGAGGCATTATCGTTTACCTATCGAGCAAACGGCGTATTTGACTATATAGAGAATGACCAATGTACATGGCAAGAACGAACGGTCTCTATTGACGACATCACATTAACTGGCATGAGCCCCGAGATCACAAAAGTCATTTATAGCGATGACGTGCAGCAAAATCCACGCAAACTCATCGAATTCATTCAGGGCCACCCGGGCGACAAACGATTCGACGAAATTCAACTTGGGAATATCCCGGATAACCGACGCACACTTCTCCTGCGTGAAAAGAATGGCGTTTTAAAAATGCTCGACGGCTCGCACCGCTTGCTTGCGATGGCGATGAATGGCGCGACCTCATTCAACGCGTACGTTGCAACCGTTGCAGACGCCGATGCAAAGCCGGCAATTGGCGACACCATCTTTTTACGCATGCGGCGACTATGGCAAGCGACAAAGAATCCCGATTTCAGGGCATCCATCGAAAAAACCGTAGCCGGCATGGTTAGAGAAACAAGCAACGGCGCACATTCTGTACAAGCCTACTGGATAAATGCTGCGCCAACCAAAGGAGTAAAAGTAGCGGGTGAGCGCATATTAGCGAATGCGGCGAGCTACCCACCAATATTCTAACCCGTTCGAATCCCTTCACCCCAGCCATGAGATAATATCTACTTTTGTCAATAAAACACGCTTGAAATAGCGTGTTTTGTTATACTTGAAGGTGACATCAAATCCAAAGGAACAGATATGCCAGTAATTAGACTTGAGTACGATAACGCCGTAGTTAATGAAGCCGAAGCACAAGCTATATGTGATGCTGCCCAAAAAGTAGTTGTTGATGCAACCGGCATTGAAGAAGTTTTTGTGTATGGCAACAGTTCTCACATTAAAGTAAAAGTTGCGCCCATCGAGATTTGGGTAGAGATGAGCGACCATAAGGTATCGGACGCCGATGTCCTCGCAAAAAGTATACGCGAAGGATTGAGCGCCTGGAAAAGCCAAGCTAATTTTCCTCATTTGATAAACCTGACTTTGATTCCAGTTCAGTGGAAGTTGGAGCTGGGTATTTAAGCTCCGGGCTAGGCTTATCAAGCAATCTACGAATTACTTTGATTTCGGCGGCCCTATCTTTCACTGATTCCAAGTCCTCAAAAGTTTGGAACATGTTCACCATCCCCAGCCAAAATTATTTTAACAGCGGAGAGATACCTAAGCTTGGGTATCTTTTTGTTTAGTAAAAATTCGCTACACCTTAGATAAGTTTGGAAAAGTTCGAATCCCTTATCTCTAATTGATCAAGTGATAAGATAGGCATATGCAAATACACAACCTAGACAACTTTTTAGATAAATATATTGACAGCTACCTTTTAAGTGACTTGGTAAAAATTAAGCAAAAAGTTCCCCACAATATACACCCTGGTAATGCCGCCTATCCTATGACCGGCGCTATTTGTGCAGGTATAGAGCTTCTCGGCTCGCTAGTCGCTGGAACACAAGTAAAGGCCGCCTGTGAAGCATGTAAAAGCAAAGAACAGTCATTTAGTAAGGCACCTTTTATTTATTACTGTCAGCACTATCTTTCACAGGTAGATCCCCGATACAAAAACTTCGGTCCTGTATTAAGTCAGCTCATTAGGAATGGCATAGCACATTCCTTTGCTACAAAAGGTAAGGTTGGCATAACGAGAGTTGACCCAATGCCAGGTGAAGAAAACCACCTTGTAAGGATGACCCAGGAAGGCTTTCTAGTAGTCAATGCCGACCGTTTCTTTGATGATTTCGTAAAGTCCTATGAGCTATATTTCAAGCCGGACGTCGCAGACGGAGGAGATAATCGTCAGAAAGCGCTAGAGGGCTATGAATGGCTCAAGGATAAATACGCAACCGATATTCAAAATACTGAAACACAGACACAAGACAAGTTCAATGACTGGCCGTTATTGCACCCAGAGTTTCCGTATATGGACGACTTAGTTGAACATGTAGAAGCGAATGGCGGCTTAGCCTTCGTAAGCTAGGGTGTGTATTTTATATTAAGACCTGACAAACCCGATTCGATAGAGTAAGATATTATTAAAGGCTTGTTGTTAATATGATAACAATACATAAGCGGTATGAGCAAAAAATATACAAGAGGTTCAACTTGGCGAAAATGGGACTTACAAGTCCAAACTATTCTCGATGATGGATACATATCCATTTCTGAATATGCCGACGAATTGAAGTCTGCGGATTCAGAAAAATGGGAAGAGCTCTGTCAGTTTGTCGGTAGTGAAGAGCAAGTATTGAAATACGATTCACGCAACTATTACTATACTGATCGAACTGATAACGCTAAAACCAGAGCTGATAATTATGCTAAAGTTTTTATTGGCTTTCTTGAGATATTCCATAGCCATGAAGAAATGGTCGTATGCTTAACCGATCATAACTACTATGATGGTAATTTAGTTGACTCACTGCTTAAGACATCGAAAGACAGTGTAATTACCGTGCTTCCCGGTGTTGAGATTAATGTCGGTGGGGTACATCAACTGGTTGTTTTTAACGAAACTTGCTATGGAAAATCAAACTTCTCAGATACGATCAAACATTTCCTTTCGCAAATAGGCGTCGCTAACGCCAAAACAGAGGGCGTTTTAACGGTATCTAGTGTAAGCTATGAGCACGTTATAAACGAAGTGAATAAATGTGGTGCATTCTTGATGTATGCACACTGTAATAGCACTAAGGGTCTTTTCCAGGAGCGTGGAAAGACCGACAGAACTCATCTTGCTAACCAGTTCAACTTCCAAGAAATTAACGTACTGCAAGCGCAAGCAAAGTCAGCAGCCTTAGTGACGAGCGCTTACATCGAAACCTCACCTTCCTTAAAGATGGGGCATGTGTTCACGCTAGGTAGTGACGCACGAAGCCTAAGGGACACTTTGCAGCCGGATGAAGATGGCAATTACTGCTGGATTAAAGCTGATCCTACGTTTTATGGTCTTCAGCAAATAACTTATGAAGCTACTACACGCGTATTCTTAGGAGCAAAACCTCCTATAGACGAAATAGTAGAATCGGAACCCACGAGATTCATTAATAAGCTTACTATCAGTCAGGTTGTGGGCTACGATGAATCCCGTGGGGTATGGTTTAAGGATATTGAGATCCCACTTAATCCAGAGATGGTGGCTATTATTGGGAATAAGGGTAGTGGCAAGAGTGCAGTAGCTGACATACTGGGACTTGTCGGTGAGTCTAAAAGTATGGACGCTGCGTCATTCTTAAATACGAAACGATTCAAGAAAGTTGGACTAGCTCGTAATTTTAAAGCCGCGATAACTTGGTCAAGCGGTGATATTGACAGCAAGAACTTGTTTGAAGATGTTGATCCTACTAGTAAAGAAAAGGTTAAGTATTTGCCTCAAAGATGGTTCGAAGAGCTGACAAATGATCTTGAGGGTCGTGAGTTCAGCAAGGAACTTGAAAAGGTCGTCTATACTCATCTTGATGAAACTGAGAAACTTGGTTACGACTCATTCGCTAACTTAATGCAGTATAAGTCATCCAGTGTTGACGAAGATATTTCGGAACTTAAAAGTGAACTCCATGATGCAAATATTGATATCGCGGGTTATCTAAAGAAACTACACCCTAACTATTCTAAAGAGCTGCAGTCAGAACTTGATCAAAAGAAGCGAGAGCTGGATGCTCATCTAAAAATAGAACCACCAAAGGTTGAGAATCCCGATAAAAACCAATATGACGCAAAAGCTACGAATGGCGTTATGCAGCAAATACAGAATCTGGATGTATCTATTGCAGGTTTAGTGACAGAGCTACGTGCAAGCATAAATAATCAGGTTGCAATTAGTAGAAAGCTTCATAACCTATCTCTATTTAAAGAGGACACGGCTCGTGTTCAGCGAAGTGTATCGGAGCTTTTGAGCGACGTGAAAATTGTTGAGGTGTTTGGAGAACAAGCAGATAGTGTAATTAGAGTCACACTTAACGACGATCTGATACAGCAGACACAAACTTCTCTTGACCAAGAGTTGAAAAGAGATAAAGAAAAGACTCTTAGTGAAAATGAGATAAAAGAACTCGGATTGTCTTCAAGAGATGAAGAGGCGTTGCTTGAGAGTAGTTTACAGGTCAAACTTGATGCTGCGAACAAAACCCGAAACGAGCTAAAGGCTACACTTGAAAAACCTCAGGAGTTATATCAGAAGTATCTTGAAGATCACAAAGTATGGGTTGGTCGCAAATTAGCTATCGAAGGTGACGCTAACGATCCTACAAAAGGGACCATTAACTTCTACCTAGCTGAGCTTAAAGACGTTAGAGATTTATATCCAGAGAAGCTTCAGGTTAAAAAGAATCTTCAAAAAGAGGTAAGTTTTCAAATATACAACAAGAAAAAAGAAGTTGTAGAAATTTACGAATCAGTTAAAACGAAGGTTGATGCCGTAATCGCCGCAAATCGACCGGGTGTCGACGATTACTCAATTAATATTGAAGCCGGATTTGCTATATCGCCTGAGTTTAAAGACAAAGTTTTGGATGGTGTAAATTTAAGAGCTCGAGGTAGCTTCATGGGCAAAGAGTCGGGATACGCGCTATTGGGTAGGATTCTTGACGACAAAGACCCAAACAGTCGTGAAGACTTGATCGCGATTCAAGATGCAGTAAATGATAATCTAAATGAAGACCTCAGAGTAGAAATAAAAGACGAAGAGCGTAAACGCCATATAGGTGATCAAATTAATGATATCGTTGGATTCTACGACTATCTTTATGGGCTAGACTACCTGCATGAGAATTATCAGTTAAGGCTTGATAACAAAAACCTTGAAAGTCTATCGCCAGGTGAAAAAGGAGCGTTGTTGCTAGTCTTTTACTTGATGCTTGACCAAGATAACATTCCACTTATCATTGATCAGCCGGAAGATAACCTCGATAATCAGAGTGTCGCAAAGATATTGGTTGAATTCATTAAGGGTGCAAAAATGCGTCGCCAGATCATTCTCGTTACTCATAATCCAAACCTAGCCATTGTAGCGGATGCGGAGCAAGTCGTTTACACGCACTTTGATAAAGCTAAGAACAATACATTCACGACAGAAACAGGTTCAATCGAGGATACCGATATGAATAGGCACATCGTTGACGTACTTGAGGGAACGATGCCTGCGTTTGATAAGCGACGTCTACGATATAAAGGTCATCAAAAATAGCAATATTTTGTGTCATAAAAAGTTCGATCAACGCCTCTTATCTCCAGCCATGAAAAAGTCCGTAGATCTTCTGATCTAGGGACCTTTTCTACGCCAATAAACGCAAGTCGAATACTTCTACTCAAACCTATCGAAGGTA
>CAZBLZ010000019.1:6169-19707 GCA_964493045.1 uncultured Candidatus Saccharibacteria bacterium | reverse complement strand
CGCTTGGATCCCGTCCGGGTGATAAGAGAGGAGTCGACAGCGATGCCATACCAGCGATTACGCCACCAGCGTCGAAGACCTACGGCTTCCGCTGACCCTTCGTGAGGAAGAGAGCAAGTGCGATGACGACCACACCGAAAATGACTAGACCGCCGAGAATACCTGCAGCCTTGTCACTTGCCGATGCAATGAACATAGTCGATGCGATGTGCATATTTTTCACCTCCTTAACTAGAGGGTGTATGAAGCATGACTACAGGAGTACACCCAGTAGTGTACCAGACTTACATCAACCCAGAGTGCGAAAACACTCCTTGTACTAGCCCAGAGCGAGACGAGACGCTAACCGTTAAGCTAGCAAACACGCTCACCTTTAAGGCGAATCATTGGATCTACCAACGAAGATATAAATTATATAACCTTATTATCTAATATTCAACCTACGGCGAACATACCGGCAGTGCTGACATCAGCACATAAGCATAGGTAGGCTTTTGGAGTTAGATCCAGTAATATAAAACCTATAATGCTTATACTTGTTCACGCATCACCAAAAACACGACAATCATGAAACCACGGTTTTCCCGAATCATAGTCTTGCGTAATCCAGCCAGCACGCACGCACATAAGATCCACAAACGAATCGAGCTATTGCGAGCCATGGCACCTGAGGCCGATTTTCTAATCATAGATACACATGAAGGTGGTAAGACAGCGAATCTCGCTCCGCTCACCGGTATAGACAAGCTTTTAGGGCCAGAGACTTTACTCTGCATAGCGGGTGGTGACGGCACAGCAAATCTAGTCATCGAGGCCTTACTCACAAGCACGGAATTATCTAAGCAAGCACGACGCACCGTTGTTTTTCCACTTTGGGGAGGCAACGCAAATGACCTAGCGTGCATGCTTAATGGCAACCCGTGGCGTAGTCGAGTACAGCAAATTACCAAGCAAGCCCCTGTAGCTGAGATTCATCCGCTACGCTGCGAACTCACATTTCCAGACGGATCTCGAAGAGTCCATTTAGCGGCATGTTATGCGAGTTTCGGCGCGAGTGCCTTTGCAGCTAAACGACTAGCAGAACCGCATATGCGTGCACACCCGCTAGATCGTGTTCCTGGTGGCAGGACGGTCAAAGAGGTTATGACTGTTGTACGTGCCTTGTTCGACGCGCCTTTGGTGTCAATCATTCAAGACAACCGTGAAGTGCCTATGTATGAACACATATTCTTGAATGGTTCGCGGTTCGCAAAAGTAAAAGGGACTCCGCTAAAGCTGACAGCTCCATATTTTTATCATGCGATTATTTCGCACAAACGTGCTGGCTCCATAGTAAGACGCCTGCGCGATCTAACTAACAAGAAAGCGACCGAACACATGCGTGGCAAACATGCTCATTTTCGTGTCGACGGAGCGGTATGGGCGCAAGTTGACGGGGAAGTGTTCATGATTCCCACTGGAACTACAGTTGATATCACTCTGAACCCTAAGCCATTTTATGCACTTAGTACGCTGCTAGGGTAGCGCTCACACAAAGACACACCCGAACAAAAATGATACAATTATAGGCGAAATGATTAACCGTATCAAAAAAGCGGTGCGACGTGTGATGGGTCGGATTGCGGCCGCACTTAACCGCATCTCAGGCGGTGCGATAACTCCCAACGCTATTACTATTATCGGTTTCGCTATGCATGTGCCTATTGCACTCTTAGTCGCTAGCCGACACAACGTATGGGCAGCGATATTACTGTTCATATTCGGACTGTTCGACACATTAGATGGTGAACTAGCACGCTTGCAAAAACGAGACTCGACAGCCGGTATGCTGTTGGACGCTTCTACCGATCGTCTGAAAGAAATGCTTATTTACAGCGGTGCTGCATATGCATTAGCGCTCAGCAGCCACCCTGCAACAGCAGCTTGGGCCGCTGCAGCCTGTGGTGCATCAATCAGCGTTAGCTACGTTAAAGCTAAGGGCGAGGCGGCAGTAGCAATGAGCGGTAAAAAATTAACCCATTCTGAGCTGAACCACTTATTTGACGGCGGAATCCTAAGCTTTGAAATTCGTATGTTCATACTGGTCGTTGGCCTATTCGCCAATCAATTAGTAATAGCAGTCGCCATCATTGCCGTATTCGCATCATATACCGCTTTGCAGCGCCTTATTCGCATAACCAAGCAGCTGAGCTAATGGTTCGTGTAGATTTACACACACATTCTATTGCGTCGCCCGATGGCAGTCTTAGCGAAGCCAACTATCGAGCCCTACTAATGAGCGAGCGATTGCACGTAATAGCCGTTACTGACCACAACCGTATAGATTTTGCACAACAGCTCCAGGCCGAACTGGGGGATAGCATCATTGTCGGTGAAGAAATCACTGCATTAGAGGGTGAGATAATCGGATTATACTTACAAGAGGCGATTCCGGCAGGATTAAGCAGCATTGAGACAGTAAGGCGCATTCTTGCCCAACGGGGAATAGTGTACGTACCACACCCATTCGAAACAGTGCGAAAGGGATTGCCACTCGCTGTCCTAGATGAGATTGCAGACCACGTTGATGTTTTAGAGACCTACAATGGTCGCAGTATACAAGATCGATCTGCTAGAGCTACCGCTTGGGCAGCTAAGCACGACATAGCAGGCGCTGCGAGTAGTGATGCACATGGTATTCGTGGCTGGGGCAACACGTATAGTATCCTAGCAGAGGCACCCAGCAGAGATACGCTTGTCGACCTCCTAGGCCACGCCACTTACAGTACTAGATCAACCGGTCCAATCGGCAGACTATACCCCAAACTTAACCGCATCCGAAAGGCCGCTTAACATATGTTCAAAGAGATTTTCCTGGCCTTATGGTTCTTTTTACCCGCCGGCATCGCCAATATGATGCCTATTTTTACTGCGACTATCCCTAGCCTCAGGCGCTTTGATGCACCGATAGATTTCGGGCGCACTTACCGGGGTAAACGTGTTTTCGGTGCTCACAAGACATGGCGTGGGTTAATTAGTGGCATTGTATTCGGCACTATAGTCCTAGGCCTACAGCAGCTTGCGGTCGCACATGCGAGCTGGTTACAATCATGGACCGACCAAGTCGACTACACACAGCTTCCCACCCTCATAGTTGGACCTCTATTTGCAATCGGAGCCTTAGGCGGAGATGCCATAGAAAGCTTCTTTAAGCGTCAGCGCGGCATCGCTCCCGGTAAAGGATGGTTCCCATTTGACCAAACAGACTACATCATTGGTGGAGCTATTGCGACCATGCCATTCGTACACCTAAGCATACTCCAATACGCATGGATGCTCATTTTATGGCTGCTCATCCATGTTATCTCAACCGTAGTCGGTTACTTAATCGGCGTTAAAGATAGCCCAATCTAGCTAGCAACAAGTTCGCGGGCATGCGCCACGATTGCTGTATGGTCTCTTTTTACATTGCCTAGACGTAGTGGTCCATCCTCGACTACTATTCGACCGTCCATACCACTTTGTTGCCAATTCTGCGTGATCACACTCAACATTTCACCTTCTAAGGTTTTGCTCGCTGCTTCAGCAGATCGAACGAATGCCTTTCTTGCGTTTTGGGTCGATTTCGCCAATGGCGAATGTAGACCTGTAATATCCAGACGATTCAACGAAAGATGCACAGACTTCACAAGACCACCCGCAGCTAATCGCTCCGCGAGACCAAGTGGGTCCTCAAACTGGATATCGTTTTCAGCAACCTGACTGTGGAGTAAATCATACGTTATGTCAGTAAACCCACGAGCAGCAATAGTGGCTTCAATGTCTGCAATCGTTGAATATTCCGTCAATCCGATACGTTGCCATTCTGATGCTTTCGGTTGGAAGGTACGCTCAGCAAAGGGTGCATTTTCGTCATCATATACAACCTCACCATCCTCAAAACCAGGGTATAGAACAGCCGCCAATTTGCCGGTGATGAGTTGGATCTTTCGCATTTGCAAAAGAGACTCTCGCCAGGTAGGGACAGTTCGCGCAATGATGCCGTTGTCATATGTATCATTACGGAACGAGGAATGCTGAGAACGTACCAGACGTTCAAATGCCCCATCCTCATCAGTCCAATCCTTGCGTATATCATAGCCTAGTTGATCGAACAGATATTCTCGGCCTTCGAGAGGGGCAGGGTGTTTGAGTATTTCTTCAATCATTGTCGCGCGATACAACAAACACCCCATGAAGCGACTAATACTTACAGGTGTCAGTTCTATCCCATCTGCGTCCACAGCTTCCATATACCGCTCATGGGCAGCAACTGAGCCTACCATCATGAGAGGCTTAGGCAAAGATAGGTTCGAAATTAAAAACTCTGTATTGTTCGACTCAGACATATCAACATAAGCGTAGCTTTTACTCTACGGGAAATCTGTATTTTTTCGCACAGCAAAGCGGTGCAATTTATTTTGTTATTTTTGTATAGAAGCTAATTCAGGGTAAGCTAGTAACAACAGAGGAAGGGGAACTATGAAGACGGTAAAAGTATCTATACAAGACGAGAATACGCTCGTACTGCAAGAGAGCGCTGATAAGGGTGATGTCATCGACCTAAAGTCAATTCACGAGACAGACATTGATAAATCAACAATCGCTAGCGTGGTGAAATCCATAAAGATGGAAGAGTTTAATGCGCAGTTGCAAAAAGAGAAGCAAATTATTGAGCAACAAAAAGCACTAGAAGCAAAACTCAAAGAACAGGAAATAATTGAGCGAGCTAAAGAAAATATTGCCAAAAAAGAGCAAGAGATCGCAGCACTAAATGCTAAGCTCGAGAACATCGCAAAGCAGACTGAGTCTGAAGTAAAGCTACAAGCGCTAGAAGAAAAACAAAAGGTAGAAGAAGCTTTCCGTGAGAAGCTAAACGACAAAGACGCTGAGATCAGCGACATAAAACACAGGAAAGAGCTCGACGAAGAGAAATTAAAAGAACAGCTCAGGTCCAGTGAAACTGCTCTCGTATCACTTAAAGAAATGCGCTCTAAGATGAGCACCAAAATGATCGGTGAATCACTAGAGCTGCACTGCGAAAATGAATTTAATAGAATCCGTCCATTCGCATTTCCTAATGCGAGTTTCGGCAAAGACAACAAAATCTCCGGTACCGGCTCAAAAGGCGACTACATTTACCGCGAGAACGACGAGGACGGTAATGAAGTCCTGTCGATCATGTTCGAGATGAAGAACGAGGACGACACTACAGCTACCAAGCACAAAAATAAAGACTTTTTTAAAGAGCTCGACAAGGATCGAAGAGAGAAGGGTTGCGAATTCGCAGTCCTCGTGAGCCTACTCGAGAAAGACAATGAATATTATGACGACATCGTCACGGTGCATGAATATCCGAATATGTATACTATTCGCCCACAACATTTCATCACCATGATCGGCTTTTTGCGTCAGGGAAACATAAAATCTCAAGAGCTTCGACGTGAGATCCATCGCCTTAATAACCAGAATATTGATGTCACACACTTCGAGGACAACATGAATGACTTTAAGGTCGCTTTTGCGCATCGAACAGATCTTGCATTCGATCAATTCACAAAAGCAATTGAGGAGATCGATAAATCAATCGACAGACTAAACAAGGTGAAAGAGAACTTAATGAAGTCCGGCAATAATTTACGTCTAGCCAACAATAAAGTGACGGACTTATCGATAAAAAGACTAACTGCCAACAGCCCAAGCGTAGCCAAAGCATTCGAAGAAACTAAGGAGTAATCACTCAAACAATCATGCCGCGAAGTCCGTTGCTTAAAAAACACCAAAGTGTGTTATAATAAAGGAACTAGATATAGCTGCTGGTGTTTCCGCATGGAAGCGTACTAGAATTTACAATCAATTTTCGTTTAGGGGAGCAGCTAGCTGATGACTTTTGTTGACAGATTCCTTGAGCATAAGCAAGGAGAAATATTAAATGGCATCTAAACTTTTTGTTGCAGGCTTAGCCTACGCAATGACCGATGACGAACTAAACACTTTGTTCGCCGACTTCGGTACAGTTGTATCTGCACAGATCATCACCGACCGCGAAACCGGTCGCAGCAAGGGCTTCGGCTTTGTTGAGATGAGCACTGACGACGAAAGCAAAGCAGCAATCGACGCATTGAATGGTAAGGACATGAACGGTCGCCCATTGACTGTTAACGTTGCTCGCCCACGCGAAGACCGCCCAGCTCGTTCTTTTGACGACCGCCGCGGTAGCATGGGTAACAACTTCCGCCGCTCAAACCGCTAAATTATAGCGACTTTGAACCCTAAAAGCTCCCTGAAAAGGGAGCTTTTTCGTTGTCGTTTTACAGATTGCCGTAGTCGTACAAACAATACGCACTGGGCTCTTTAGACAGTGCATATCTATTGTAAATTTGAAACGGCAAGTGGCTTGCAACCCACGAGCACGGGCATATACTAAGGAACATCAAAACCAGACACTGAATATGCCCCACACAAGGGGCATATTCAGTGTTGTTAATTTTAGGGGGATTAGATGGCCACGGCTATACATGAGGGGCAAGCAACGTTTGGAGATGAAGCGTTTGAAGATATCATTACGCACAACTACCAGGAAGTAGCCGACCGACACGGAGTATCGAATGATGAATTGGTCGCCGCCTTTCCGCTACGCCCCGTAACACATGAAGAAATTGCCGTAGGAGGCTTATCCTTTGAAACATGGCGTCACCAAGTAGGCGCGCTTGATCCTGAAGATCGAAGTAGAGGTGGGATCGAAATGTCACCCGATGTCACCGGAGACAAGATCCTCGACAAATCAGTGTCTATGTTCCTGAAACACTTGCTAGGGCAGACAGGTAACGTTGGGGGAAAGGGAGGTATTCATGCCGAAACTGAAGAGCTGGCCTTTCTACGTGAACACCCCGAGCTAAGAAGAGAACTCTTTCACCACTATGCTCTCGCTCATAATATCAACCCCCACACTAATGTCGTAGCTACTGACATCAACACCTTCGGCCCGGACATGGACGCAATTGCCGAAGCGCTCATACCTCAATACGGCGACAAAGCAGGTGCCGCCGCATCGGGCGCATCAGAACTGTACGGTGGTCAACCTGATCTGCATGCACCTCACACCGGTAAAGGTGCTAGTATCGTACTCGACCATTATCTTCGTGATCGAGCCACGGCAAACGATGAAGTAGGCCATCGCATTAAGGAAGCGATTGACGGTGGACGTCCGCTAGGGGCAATAATTCAGGGGCTCGGTAAAGCAGGCGCCCATTTCCTAATGACTCTACCTGAGTATGTACAGCCAGTTGGTGCATTAGAGCGTAACGGCGGTGCCGTGGCCAAAGAAGGTAACTTCCTTGACCGTGAACAGTTGCTTACGGCATCAAGAAATACCGGCCTCAGTGAAGCAGGAGTAGGTGAGGTTGAAGGTGCTGTATATCTACCGTCTGAGGAACGATCACAGTTCTGGCAGACAGAGGGCGTGCATATTGCCGGTCCGGCTTTCGACCGGAACCAATTTACCGCACAAGATGCACAAAACTTTGACGGTTTTGTAGTTACGAGTGTCGCTAACCATCCCCTATATGAACCCGCTCAAGCTGCACTACGAGACCGAAAAATTGATGAACTAATCGGTGAGTTCACTAACGCCGGCGGCACCTATAGCTCGCAAGGCATATGGGACAAGATCATGCGCCCTGAAGGATGGACTCCAGAACGATTTGAAGCAAATTGGCAGGCAAGCATGGAACGTGTCGTCGATACCATGATCGCCCAGCGCAATCACATGGCAGCCGAGCGAAGTGAGTTCGTGTCATTCCAGGAGGTAGCCAAGGAAATTGTGGTACTTCGAGGTATAAGCCGTTTACGCGCTCACGGCAGCACGCGTCATTTTCGATAGGCAAAGACATAACCAGAAGGCTTCTCCACAAAGCCTTCTGGTTATGTAAGACTACTTAAGTAGCATACGTAGTGAAGCAAAACTGTAAAAAATCATACACAAAGTCCTTGTGTTTGCAAGTAGTTTGTGATATTGTATAAATACTTTGTTGAGGCAGTTTCTGAGATGGAACTCTAGTTTTCTATTGCCAAGATTGCTTCCGAAGTACATTGACAGTAGGTAAGTTATTTATTGTCGCAAGAGGTGAGCCTTTACGCCTTGAACATTCGCTCGAAGAGCTAAGGTTCATCTCTTACGTCTTAAAGAAAAGACGCACTCTCCCTAAGGAGCGTGGCACCGTGACTGGTTCAAACCGGTCTGCTATAGAGATTGCACCCGAAGGAAGCCATCATGGCAACTGTTGTTGAGAACATTCCGCAGACCCTCGAAGGGATCACCGTCGTCGGCACCGAGAAGTCGCCCATGCACATCATCGACCACACTGCACACCGGCACCAGGGCTGCCAACACCCGAACAAGTGGACCTGGCACACCGAGCGCGACGGACACGTCGGCACCACCGACCCGATCGAGAGCTTCGACCAAGACCACACCACCGTGTACCAGATCAGGAGCACAAGCGTTCACGCCTTCACATGGGGCCAGTTCAGCTGCGTCCAAGACGAGCGGACACGCTACCTGCAGTCCGTGAGGGTGTACCGCAGCGTGTAGGCGCACAACGGATCGGGCGCGCGGAGCCTCAAGCAACACGGCTCCGACGCGCCCGCCCGCGCTCCGAAAAGAGGTGACAAGTGTGTTGCAATGTATATCGTTTACTCGATACCCATCCAACCCCGTCTTTCCAAATCCTCACCTACTGTCTACTCCCCATGTTTTGTTATACCCGAAGGCCATGTGGCCTATTTTTTATATCTCAAGCAGTGCAAAACCCTTAAATTCTAAATATGCTATACTCCGCTTATGATTTACAACTGGCATAAACGAGCTAAAGCTAGTCTGACCCCAGGGCAGAAAGCAGCTGATGCAATGCGTAACGGTATGGGTAGCTGGGCGTTTGTATTTACATTCGTAGCATTTCTAGTAGTTTGGACTTTTTTAAACACTATCCACGGATGGCATCATTGGGATAAATATCCGTTTATTTTGCTCAACTTATTCTTAAGCATGTTAGCGGCCCTTCAGGGAGCAATCTTGCTGATCGCCGCTAAGCGCCAAGATGCCATTGCCGCAGCTATGGCTCAGCATGATTACGAGACAAATGTCCGTGCCAAAAAAGAGATTGAGCTCCTAACAACTATCAACGAGGAGCAGCTCGAACTTATAAAGCAAATCCGCAAGGAATTAGCCTCACATAAAAACTCCCCAAGCTAGGCTTGAGGAGTTTTAAGAGTTGAGGCAAGGGCTAATTATTACGCCCACCCAAACTGCCGCTTGAAGCGACGCATTCGTTTTGTTTCAAGCCGCTCAGCTCGAAGGTCAACGACGCTTCCGTAGTTTTCGGCGTCAATTGATCCAATATCGCTAACTGATATTGGCTGGGTGACGATATGCACTCTTTTCATAGTAGCTGTACCTCCTATGCTAGTTGTTACCCTCGCCGGCAGGTGTCCCGCCGACTTACTATTAGACTACTGCTTACGGCTGGGTTATAGCTGCAAGATATTTTACAGACGAGCCAAATGATACTATACGAGAAGAGTTGGGTGTGCTAATTAGCACGTGACCATAAAACGGAACCAACCAAATTGAGCATATCTTTAAAAACTGTTTTGCAATGCCAGCGGTAGCGTGATATTATGCGCCTACTAGAGCGCTGCGATAGTGCTTGGGGGCGTTCGCACATCCTCAAGTGTTAACACAATCTAGAAGTACAAGTAACGGTATGTCGAGGCGCAGCTAAGACCCTTTTGTAATTTAAAAGGGAACTTACCTCTTACAGACCAGAATCAAAGGAATAGCCACATTATGGCCATCAAACTTTTCGTCGGTTCATTGCCATGGGCAACCAACGACCAAGCGCTTGAAGACCTTTTTAAGGAATTCGGTACCGTAGTTTCAGCAAAAGTAATCATGGACCGCGAAACCGGTCGCAGCAAGGGCTTCGGCTTTGTTGAATTCGATGATGACGAAGCTGGTAAGGCAGCTATTAAAAAACTCGACGGCAGTGAGCTCGAAGGCCGTGCCATCGTTGTTAGCGAAGCTCGTCCATTGGAGCCTCGCCCACCACGCCGCGAATTTGATCGCCGCTAAACCTTTCTGGTTATATAAAAACCGCTGGAAATATTTCCAGCGGTTTTTATTTTGTTATGCACGCCAGAGGTCTACCAGATATTCTTGCCTATAATGGCCGGAGAGACCACATCTCGTACTGTGCGATTCACTGTACGCACCACTTTATTCGGCCACATCCACGTATCATCACTCCTCACGATAAATGTCATAGTACCGGCACCTTGTAGTAGGAGCACACCGAGTACGATTCCGGTAAAAGCGTTTTTATAGTTCTGACGGTAGCGCAATAACGAAGCCCAAGCCATACCGCCAAAGGTAAACAAGAGAGGCATAAAGGCAATTAAATAGCGGCCGTTGATTGCAACTGGTTGCCCAGTTTTGACATATCCTTTGTATCCGTCCAAGAACAGGGCCGTAATGTAGCCCAGTGTTACCCAGAGCACAAGCTGGCGCTGGATATTCCCAGTAAATAGCTCTTTGAAACGCAACACTATCCCTACTAGGAGTACAGCCGCGCCGACAATCCCGAGGCCACTCACCATGAGTAGGGGAGGCTGCGTGGCGTAGTTGTAATTGACTGCGAAGAACAACCGGTACCACATACCGTAGAGCCACTGCCATACATACACAATGATATTAGGATGAAAACTAGTAGGCTTGGTTTGCTTATAATACGCATCCCGACCATATGGCCCATATTGAATACATTCATCTTCGCTTAGTACTGCATTACACGACGGAACAGGATTATGATACTTTACGATATTCTGACCATAGCGTTCAGCGAACAGTCCGATTGAAAGCAAACACCCCAACACAAGCGCAACCTGCTTCAAGGTGCTTAAGCTTACGAAATTAGTACCAAAGCTGCGAAGCCCCTTAACGCTGAGTAGGCCATCTCTCCCGAGCCGCCAGCCTAGAAATACAATCGTCGCAGCCAGTACGGGTAAAAATGGGAACTTAATAAGACAACCTAAGAAAAGTACCATGAGCAATGAGAGCAGGGAACCCGCTTCAATCCGATGCTCCTTCAAGCCATCCAAGACACGGAATGCTAAGAGTATACTGGCCGCCACCGCTACCAAAAACATATTGTCGTAGTTTATGGTCGCCGCCAAAAATGGTACGACCGGCACCAATATAAATACCAGGAACAGGCTATTGGAGAGGGCGTTCTTCGCACCTAAGCGGGCTACAATTTTGCGATATAAAACGAGAGCGTAGGCAAACATCGCTACGTTTAGAAGTCGCAACCAAATAATCTGCGCTGTTTGATTGTCAGTAAAGAGGCCAAGCAAGCGATATGGAAAACTCATTAGCCAGTGATACAAATATGATGGATCACGTGCAATCGGACCGTAGGCACCTGTGCCCGGTGGCTGAGACGTGAAAAACGGTAACCACTGGTGAGCATGCAACTGAATGAGGCCAAAATGATAGTTTTCATCAAATGCCATCGGGTATTGGGCACTAAAAACAAACCAGAGAGCTTCTAGTAAAAACAATCCCATCACCAGCCGCCAGCCCCAGCGACCCCCCAAGAAACGAGGCAGACGCCCTACAAACGCAGCAATTTTTTGTATCATTACCTGTTTAGTATAGCAATCGAACCCAGGATTAGCTGAAGGATTAGTTGAAATTCACGAATAAAATCAGCTAAGCAGCACATGGTACACTGTAACCATATGCTGACGTATCTACAGGCAATTATCCTCGGAATCTTTCAAGGGGTAACGGAGTTATTCCCTGTGTCGTCATTAGGACACTCTGTCCTACTCGTGAATCTGTTCGGCTGGAACAATCTTAGCGGACAACAAACAGCCCATGCTTCAACTTTTTTAAATTTCATCGTTATGATGCATGTCGCCACCGCGATTGCATTGATCATCTTTTACCGAGCAGAGTGGGGAAGAATCGTTCGCGGGTTCATACGAACCGTTCAGACCAAACAAATCGACAGTCATGACAGTGACGCAAAACTTGCATGGCTACTGATCGCAGCAACCATTCCAGCGGGGCTGGTAGGGTTAGTGTTCGAGCACAAACTGCGTGCTGCTTTCGGAACTGCATTTTTTGCAATCATCTTTATAATCCTTAACGGTATTATGCTACTAAAAGGCGACAAGCTCGTTACGCGAGCCGAGCTCAACCGACCTCGACGACGCCCTGGAGCAAGCAGCGACGAAATCGCCGCTACCCGAACCTCTCGAGTCGTGAGTGATCATCTAACAATTGAGCGGGCAGTACTTATTGGATTCGCCCAGATTGGTGCACTATTTGCCGGCATCTCACGCTCAGGGATTACTATGCTGGCGGGTCTTCGCAGTGGGCTTGACCACCAAGATGCAGCACGATTTTCATTTTTGCTTGCCACGCCAATTATCTTACTCGCTGGTATCTATAAACTCCCAAGCGTGTTGAGTAACTCAGCTCATGGCGCTATGGGACCAATTCTAGTCGGTAGCCTGCTAGCTGGTATTGGCGCCTACATTTCAGTGAGGTTTTTGGATTCATACTTCCGTAACAAGTCACTTCGTCCATTCGGCTGGTATTGCATAGGATTCGGCGTATTCATGCTACTCGTAAGCATTATCCGCGGGGCATCATAGGAGACTCCACTGATGAACATCATTGATGTCCTCATCATCGTATTGGCTGGACTCTCATTTGCCCGTGGGCGACGCATAGGACTTGTGAGACAGGCCGGGTCGACCATTGGCTTCATTGGTGGTCTATTTATCGGCTCATGGCTAAGCAGTCTACTGACACCACACTTACAAACAAGTGGGAGCCAATCACTTGCAAGCCTGCTAATAATACTAGCCGGTGGACTAATATTCATGTCAGTCGGCGAGGCGATCGGCTTAGCACTTAAGAAGGGCCTGTTAGAAAACCGCATACTTGACTTAATTGATCAAAGTTTTGGGGCGGCGGTAGCCGTCTTAACGATACTGCTTGGCTGTTGGCTCGCCGCCAGCATCCTGATAATTGGGCCGAGCAGCCGATTACAACAAGATGTTAAAGGCTCACGTATAGTAGGACTGCTCGATAGCAAGCTACCGCCAGCCACTAAAATCTTAAGCTCACTCAACACACTTATCGACCCTAACAGTTTCCCTCAGGTATTCAGTGGCCTTGAGCCAAGTCCTGACGCATCCACGAACCTACCCACATTAAGTTCGTTGAATGCTGCAGTTAAGGCAGACCAAGCGTCAGTCGTAAAAGTGGAAGGCACAGGCTGTGGTGGAATCGTAGAAGGCAGCGGCTTCGTAGTACGGAGTGATGAAATTGTGACGAACGCCCATGTGATAGCCGGCGTAGCGGAGCCGAAAGTACTCGATGCAAATGGTATCCATAACAGCCGCGTCATTTGGTTTGATCCAGACATGGATGTAGCTGTCTTGCA
>CAZBLZ010000019.1:0-6069 GCA_964493045.1 uncultured Candidatus Saccharibacteria bacterium | reverse complement strand
TTTGCATACTGGCTCCTGTTCGAAAGCGTCTACCGTATACGATCGCTCTGCCCATGGTGCTTAAGTGTTGACGTAGCCATAACTACCGCCTGGTGGTATACATCGCTATTCGTATTTTACAATGGATTCCTACGGCTACCCGAGCAGCTCAAAAAGACAGGTGGGTTCATCAAAAAGCACCATGCTGACATCCTAGTCTTCTGGTTTGTAGTCGTTACGGCCTTAATTCTCAATCACTTTTGGTACTACTTTGGCCAACACCTGTAGCGTTAGTTAAAGCATAGGCAGTTTGATACAATATACGAGTAACTCGCCATGCTTATTCTCATGTAGCGCAATAAATTAATGCCTGATCCAAAAAACAAACCCTACTTTACTGATAAGATTTTCACCAAGGGGGCAGAAATGCCTGCCGTGGCTCTTGATCGCACCGTTCAAGTAAGCAACCAGATTTTGCGAGCAACACCAGCAAGCAAAAGTATGCGAAAAGCTAAAGACTATTGGCACATGCTAGGGCCAGGTCTTACTAGCGGTGCAAGCGATGACGACCCGTCTGGCATTGCAACATATAGCCAAACTGGGGCCCAGTATGGTTTCAGCATGCTCTGGCTCAGCATTTGGACCTTCCCACTCATGAGCGTCGTACAGGAAATGTGTGCACGCATTGGCCTTGTGACCGGACGAGGGTTAGCAGGCAACATCCGAATCCACTATTCACGTGGCGTCTTACGCTTTTGTACTTTTTTGTTGTTTGCAGCTAATGCATTTAACATCGGAGCCGACCTTGGAGCTATGGCAAAGGGCGTACAACTGCTTAACCCACACTTGAAATTCTGGTGGCTAGTAGTGGGATTCACTGTCTTAAGCCTCATGCTCCAGATCTTTACCCCGTACGTCCGTTACGCCAAATATTTAAAGTGGCTAGCGCTTGTACTACTCAGTTATGTCATTTCTAGCTTACTCGCACACCTACAGTGGGGCCAGGCAATACATGAGGCGATATTGCCGCACATCACTTTCAATCGTGAATCAATTGTATTGATCTGCGCAATCCTTGGAACTACCATCTCACCGTATCTATTCTTCTGGCAGACAAGCCAAGAAGTCGAAGAACAAATCCTACAGGGCAAAACGACGTTACGTTCACGTCAAACTGCTACTACGCCTGGCGAAGTCAAAAGTATGCGTGCCGATGTATGGAGTGGCATGTTGCTCTCTAACGTCGTGATGTTCTTCATTATTACAGCCTGTGGTGGCATCCTATTCCCCCATGGCATTACTGAGATAACATCAGCAGCACAGGCAGCTGAAGCCTTGCGGCCTTTTGCAGGCAACGCAACATATTTCTTATTCGCCATTGGTATCTTAGGTACTGGTCTTCTAGCCATCCCCGTACTTGCCGGTAGCAGCTCATATGCGATTGCTGAGTCGCTCGGTTGGCGTGAAGGGTTATACCGTGGGCTCAACCAGGCATATGCCTTTTACGGGATTATTATCATCTCAATGTTAGTAGGTTTAGGTCTTAATTTTATTGGCCTCGATCCTATAAAAGCCCTGATTTATTCAGCCGTAGCGAATGGTCTTGTTGCACCATTTATTCTATTCTTCATCGTACGACTAGCCAGCAATAAAAAACTGATGGGGCACTGGGTAAACCACACATTATCAACTGCGATAGGCTGGCTTACGACTGCTTTAATGGCAGCCGCAGGCATCGCAACATTGATCGCACTATTCTAGCCAGCACCTAAGTTTCACTATTCATCCTTTTGGAATCATCAGTACAAACACACATTTGTATTAGCGAAAGAGTATCGAGGAGAAGGCAGCCGGAAGGGCGATGGGCGCGGCGGAAGCCACATTGCACATCGCCCTTCGGCACTCAACGTACTCAGACGCTGTCTCGGGCCACCCCGAGCTCCTGTAGCAGATACGCGTCCAGCACGAGCACACTCCTCGGGCCAACATCGGGAAGACCACATAGATCCTTGTTGCTCATACGCAGCAAGGCATCAATGGTCCGCCAACCGGTGTGGCTCTTCACATCCCGAACGAGGGAAGTGAGGGCGTTCTCGCTCACCGCAAGTCGCCGTCCGTGCATCGTTACATTGAGCAGGGTCGTTTCCTCGGGCAGCCAGGCAGGCACGTCACTCGACGTCGTCGTGTTTTGCGGCTGACTGATGTGAGCTTGACCACAGTCCAACGGACGCTCAGTGACGATCTCTTCGAACAGTGTCCTGGCAGCGGCGTGTCCTTCGTGGTGCAGAGTCTTGAACAGTACCCCGTATTGGTCACCGAGCGCTGTAAATTGAGCCCTGGCGGCCGCAGAACCTTGAGTGTGCATGGTCTTGAGGAACTCGCAGAACTCTCGGTCGATGTACATACTACTCCTCGATACTTCTTGGGAATGTCTACGGTAGACATTCGGTACGACTTTATACGCTAACGCGTAAAAGTCAACTATATAATAACATAATTTATGACTTTTGTCACGACCGAGACTACCCCTGACGGAGTGCGTCGATAGGATCTTTACGAGCGGCCTTCAGGGCAGGCACGGTACCAAAGAATAAGCCCGTTATAATTGCCAGTAGTGGCGCAGCTACTATCACTTGCCATACTAATACAGCCTGAATACTCGTGTACAAACGCAGCAAACCTACTGCCGCACAGGCAAATACCACACCTAGAAATGCGCCAATCGCGCTCAATACGAAAGCCTCAGCCATGAATTGTCGCAAGATCTGTTGATTAGTTGCGCCAATCGCTTTGCGTAAGCCAATCTCATGCATGCGCTCTGTTACGCTCAAGAGCATCATATTCATGATTCCAACCCCACCTACTACTAAAGCAATCGCCGCCGCAGTGGCTACTAGTACTGTGAGTAAATGGATCGTCTGATTAGACGCGGTCGTGGCGCTTGTTGCACTCGAGACCATAACATCATGTGCGCCACCATGCGCTGCGGCTAATGCCTGCTGTGCGTTATGTATAGCCGTCTTACCCGAAGTGTCATGAGTAGGTTTTGCTAATATCTGATAAATTCCTAGGTCACTGTCAGTAACTTTTTCAGCTGTTTGATATGGAAGGAAAATTGCGTTATTAAAGTTCGCCTCAAGCGAGAAGGGTGGCGCTTTGAAGTCGTTAAAGACACCTGAAACAATGAAGCGCTGACCACGCCAGGTGAGTGCCTGTCCTAGCGGAGCGTTATCATTAAACAGCTTCTGGGCTATACCTTCACCAAGCACTACTGTTTTGCTATTGACTGTTGGGTCGAAAAATCCGCCTGACGCCATAGAACGATTGATAATCTCAGGGAAATCAGCTGTAGTCGCCACGATAAACGGCGTGCTTACCGTATGATCACCCATAGCGCTACCACTAGTCGTACTAAGTGGGACTGCCACACCTACACCCGCTGCATCTTGCACGGTTCGCAGATCTGCTTCAGTCATCAGGTTACCGTTGGTACTCGCTAAGGACGAGAGGGCGCCGCCATTTCCGTTCTCGCCAGGTTGTACTAAGAATACATTCTTACCATAGCTTCCTAGTTGACCACTAATTTGCAGTTTAATCCCTTGCCCGACACAAACGATTAACACTACTGCCATCACACCGATGATAATTCCGAGCATTGTCAGGAAGGCGCGCATCTTGGCCAGTTTTAGACTCTGATAGGCGAGACGGAAATTGCTACGACGCAATGTGAACTTAGGCATTCTTTACCCCTTTAGATTTTGTGCGACGTGCAGTAGTCTTGCGTTTAGTGGCTGTTTTTTTACGACGTGCAGGCTTCTTAGCATCGGCAGCTTCGGCACGTGTATCTAGTACACCCATCATGACCGATACGCCGGCTAGATCATCTTCTTCTGTTGTTTCAGGTACGGCATACATAACAGAACGTGCATAGCGACCAACTTCACCCAATTTAGTTTGCTCATCATGCTTAATCGCACCGTCTTGCATATAAACAACTCGGGTCGCATAGCGGGTGAGTTCTGGGTTGTGGGTCACAAAAATTACCGTGTTACCGGTTTTGTGAATTTCGCTAAGGAGCTCCATAACGAGACGTGAGCTAGCACTGTCCAAATTACCCGTTGGCTCATCGGCAATAATAAGTTGTGGCTCATTAACAAGCGCCCGGGCAATCGCTACGCTCTGCGTCTGACCGCCTGAAAGCTGGTTTGGGTAATAGTAGGCACGGTCACCAAGTCCTACGCGCTCTAGCATGTCCCAAGCATGACGTGTACGTCGGTTCTGAGACACTCCTTTATAGAGCAGCGGGAGCGCTACGTTATCAAGTACCGTTAAACGGGTGAGGAGGTTGAATGACTGAAAAATGAAACCGATTTTATCACGACGTAAACGAGCACGTTGGCTAGCGCCGAACCGGCTGACTTTACGATCGCTTAAAGAGTAGTCACCGTGCGTTGGGCGGTCAAGCAATCCAATGATGTTCATAAGCGTACTTTTACCGCTACCACTCGGCCCCATTACTGCAACACATTCGCCTTGTTCGATCACTAAATCGACCCCGTCGAGCGCTACGCTAGTAGCATCGCCGAAGCCGTATAATTTGCAAACGTCCTTAAGTTCTATGAGTGCCATAGGTTTAATCTAGTGTACCTCTTAAAAACAATTGTTCGCAAGGTGTTTTTAACGTCATTTTCAGATATAATATTTTGCAGCCTTCTTTGGAAGAGAAAAGAGCGGCCGGACAAAATGTAAATCACTTCGTCCGACACGAAGAGAAAACCTACAGGTTTTCTCCCAAATAAGGAGGGGTCGCCTAGTGGCCTATGGCGCACGCTTGGAAAGCGTGTTGGGTGCAAGCCCTCGAGGGTTCGAATCCCTCTCCCTCCGCCAAATTAAAAAGTCTACCGTGCACGGTAGACTTTTTAATTTGGTTAAGGTGAAGATTAGGCAATTTCAAGAGACTGAGGTTCGCCCACCGCGCGCAATAAGTGTTACAATACAAACATCTTATGCTTGCTCTAGATTTCATTCGCTGGTGGTACGGTCCGGGCTGGATCGGAGTTAGTAAAGCAATCAAGCGCCGTCTTGCGACTTTAGCTGCTATGTTTTCTGTAAGCGTACTATTACAAACATTGTTTTCGCCATGGCGACGGATTATGACATACCCGGGCAATGGCTTAGTAGCTCATCTGCAAGCCCTGGGCGATAACATAGTAAGCCGCTGTGTGGGTTTTGTGGTACGCGTTATGGCGCTCTTAGCAGCGGGCGGCAGTTTCGTAGCAATCTTAGTATTTGGGCTCGTACAATTTATCGTCTGGCCGTTTCTACCTTTCGTGGCTATTGGCGCTATAGCGTGGGGTCTATTATGAACAATGGGCTTGAACTCAACCTACAGTCGCGTAGAGCCGTAAAGGCCCGAACTGGTAAACATATCGGCCAGACGGGCTACCGATGGCTCACGATAACCGGCGGTGCATGTGTAGTTGCTGCAATTGCCGTTACGGTGGCCGCAGGGGACCGCTGGGCATATAGCTTAGCAGGACTGGGCATACTACTCTATCTACCAGCTATCTGGTGGAATTATGATCTACGCAATGTACCACTAGATTTTAGTGATGGGCTAACGGGGCAGTTAGCCGGCCCACTCCTAGGTCAACTCAATCCACATACCAATTACACGCCTCAGGTTTTATGGAATCAATTAGCTCAGAACCCTCAGCTACTATTCATAACGCACCATCTACTCTTAACCCCCGAGATGCTAACGCAGGACATAAGTAATAATCCCGTTGACCTTTCAGTGGTCTGGCAAGTCGCTCGTCAGCTCGCGGGAGAAGGACAGCCAATTGAAGCCGGCCACATCGCTACAGCACTCATACTCACTATGCCCGGGGTGAATAATCTGCTAGCCGGTCTCAGGCTATCAGAAGCAGACGTCCACGCCGTAGCCGCCTGGTTCAACCGCAATCTTACAGCCAGCCGAGCGCCACAGCAGCAATTTGGCGGTATTGGACGTGACTGGGCGAATGGCTTCACCCCTCGCCTCGATCAATTCGGACACAATATATCGCAAGCGATAGAGACTCACCGCGC
>CAZBLZ010000018.1:19320-20612 GCA_964493045.1 uncultured Candidatus Saccharibacteria bacterium | reverse complement strand
GCTACGATAAAGTAAAGAGAGGCTCGTTTACGCCATAACGCGCGTAAGATTGGCAGACATAAAAGCGTGATCCCTACGCTGATCCAAAAACTAAAATTGAGCTGAAAATTGGTACCAGGAATAATCCCCAGTACGATGAAACTTTGCATGTCTGCCACCTGATTACGTTACTACGTAGTGTAGGTAAAACCTTGACAAAAATCAATAAGATTTTATTACTGCTTATGCTTACTTTTTCAGTCTTTGGAGCCGATCACGGTTCGTGAGCGCGATAAGTAATGCGATAAAGAAGGCGCTTACTCCTAAGCCCATCTGCAAAACGCTTGCATGCCGTATCTCCAGGACGGCTGTAATGGCTAGTAGTACGACAACTAATGCGTCATATCCCCATTGAATCCAGGGATTTGGTGGAAATAAAATTACGGCTAATTTACCACTGTTTTTTAATACGAAAACACGTAATTTCATCGCCCAAGCATTATTGATACTCAGTAGTCCGAGCCCGGCGACTGCAAGCGGAATGCCACCTGGCCCTGGTAACCAACCAGTAGCGATTGCAGCTACGATTAAGAAGTAACCGGCAGTGTCGATGGCGATGCGTTTTGCTTGCCGCTTGAGCCTATTCATGTCGGTATTGTATCAGACTTCGTTAGCGCTTGGCGCGGGGCAGATGTCTATGCATAAGTAGTATGTATTTCGAAAGATATAACTATTCCGCAGCATACGGTGGAAAAAGCGACCCTAAAGAGGTATAATTTACAGGTTAATACGGGCGGGCGGAGAAGGCGTATGAACTCAGATTTCATTGTAGTTAAAGGTGCGAGAGAACATAACCTCAAAAATGTCGATGTCACGATTCCTCGTGGCAAATTAGTCGTGATTACGGGCCTGAGTGGTTCTGGTAAATCTAGCCTCGCATTCGACACTATCTATGCTGAAGGTCAGCGCCGCTATGTTGAAAGTCTCAGCGCCTATGCCCGTCAGTTCTTGGGACTTATGGAGAAGCCTGATGTCGACCAAATCGATGGCTTGAGCCCAGCGATCTCAATTGACCAAAAATCTACTAGCCGTAACCCACGTTCCACGGTCGCCACCGTAACTGAAATTTATGATTATTTGCGTCTGCTATTTGCACGTATTGGTGTGCCGCACTGTCCAATCGATGGCGTGCCTGTAGTCCGCCAGACTACGCAAAACATCGTCGATCAAATTGCTTCGCTGCCTGTCGGTGCACGCCTTATGGTATTAGCTCCAGTCGTGATTGATAAAAAGGGTGCCTTTGAGCACATCCC
>CAZBLZ010000018.1:0-19220 GCA_964493045.1 uncultured Candidatus Saccharibacteria bacterium | reverse complement strand
CCTAACTTACAACGCCGTCACAAAGAGACCGAGAGTGAGTTTATGCGTCGTGACATTGAGCGCTTTATGCAGGAACAGCCTTGCTACGCATGTCATGGTCGTCGTCTAAAGCCAGAAGCTCTAGCTATTACCATTGGTGATAAATCTATTATGGATATTTGTGAGCTATCGATTGATGATGCAGTGGAGCACATGCAGTCACTGAAACTCAGTGATCGTGATATGCAGATTGCACGATTAGTACTCAAAGAGATTCAGGCCCGACTACAGTTCCTGCAAGATGTAGGTCTAAACTATCTGACATTACTACGAGGCGCAACAACGCTTAGTGGTGGTGAGGCTCAGCGTATTCGATTAGCAACCCAAATTGGCTCGGGGCTTATGGGCGTACTGTACGTATTAGACGAACCAAGTATTGGCTTGCACCAACGCGACAATGACCGCCTTATTCGTACATTGAAACATTTGCGAGATCTTGGTAACAGCGTGATCGTGGTTGAACATGACGAAGACACTATTCGTACAGCTGACTACTTGCTTGATATTGGTCCAGGCGCAGGTGTGCATGGTGGCCATGTGGTAGCTGCCGGCACTCCACAAGAAGTTGAACAAACCAAAGACAGTATTACAGGTCAGTACCTTACGGGTACGCGTAAGATTGCGGTTCCAGCGAAACGTCGCAAGGGCAATGGCAAAAAGCTTCGCATTGTCGGTGCACGCGAAAACAACTTGCGTGATGTATCAGTGGATATCCCACTTGGCGAGCTCGTAGTAGTAACAGGTGTATCGGGTTCTGGTAAGTCCAGTCTGATTAACGACATCTTAGCTAAAGAATTACAGGCGCGTCTGCACCGTGCTAATACCGTACCTGGTAAGCATGATGACATCCAAGGTATTGAAGAGCTGGATAAAGCGATTATTATCGACCAGTCGCCTATTGGTCGTACGCCACGTTCTAACCCAGCAACGTACACTGGTTTGTTTACACCAATCCGAGAATTGTTCGCAACTACTCCAGAAGCAAAACTACGCGGCTATAGCGCCGGAAGGTTCAGCTTTAATGTGAAAGGTGGCCGCTGCGAAAACTGTGCAGGTGATGGCATTATTAAGATTGAAATGCACTTCTTGCCAGATGTATACGTACCATGTGAAGTCTGTCACGGTAAACGCTATAACCGTGAAGCACTCGAAATCCACTATAAAGACAAAGATATTAGCGATGTGCTTGGCATGACCTGTGAGCAGGCACTTGAGTTCTTCGGAAATATACCTGCCATTGCCCGTAAGTTGCAGACTATGGTTGACGTAGGTCTTGGCTACATTAGTCTCGGTCAGCCTGCTACGCAGTTAAGCGGTGGTGAGGCTCAGCGTATTAAGCTTGCCAGTGAGCTTAGCCGTCGTCCAACAGGCCGCACACTCTATATTCTTGATGAGCCTACAACAGGGCTTCATATGGCAGATGTAGAGAAGCTCCTCGGAGTTATGCACGCATTAGTGCAGACAGGTAACAGCATGGTCGTGATTGAGCACAATCTGGATGTCGTGAAGAGCGCAGACTGGCTTATCGATATGGGCCCAGAAGGTGGTTCTGGTGGCGGACAGGTACTTGCCGAAGGTACACCGGAACAGATAGCGAAGGTCAAAGAAAGCTATACTGGTCAGTTCTTGAAGCGCATGCTCTAATAGTCTCTAGCGACGATGACATAAAAGAAAATAGCCACCCAGGGGTGGCTATTTTACTACAAACAAAGATTATTTCTGGCGCTTCAAGCGAGACTTGATTGCAGCGCGGATCTTAGGGTCACGTGCCAGGTGGTATATGGTTGGGCCCAAAAAGGTTAAGATAACTAAGACTAATGCTGGTTCGATGTATTTGTCGACACCGGGGATGCGGCTACCAATGAAAAATCCAAACAGTGTAAAGCTGACTGCCCATGCGATGTCACCGATGGCATTGCAGATTATGAATAGTCCACGGTTCATCTTACTAGCGCCTGCAGTCACGGGTGCGAAAGAGCGTACGATTGGTATGAAGTGCTCGACAAGCATGGCTTTGGCGCCATATTTCTCATAGAATTTTTCAGCACGATCAATATATTCTTTGCGGAAAATGATGCCGTCTTTTTTACGGAACAAGCGTGGACCAAGGGTTTTGCCTATCTGGTAACCTACGTTATCACCGATAATTGCTGCAATTGCTACGACTATCATGACTGAAGCTACTGAAAGCTTCCCTGTAGCGGCCAGTACGCCGGCGCTAATCAGCAACGTATCTCCCGGTAGAAATAGCCCGACCATGACGCCTGACTCTGCAAATACAAAGCCGCCGATCAGAAGAAGACCACCGGTCTGAATCAGATGCGTTACGTCAAACATATGTATCCTATTGTACCCTACTTTAGCCAGGGTGCCGAACGGTGTTATACTTATGACTGTACTTAAAACAGGGAGTTATGTATATGTCCGACCAAATAACACTAACTGTTGAAACTAGGGATTTGTTGGGGAAGCAGGTTAAGACTCTGCGTAAAGAGGGAATCGTACCCGGAGTCATTCATGACCACGGTAAGACTTCAGTGCACATTCAAGCTGAATATCAGGCACTACACAAGGCATTCACTACTGCCGGTAAGCATCATCCAATAGAAGTCACAGCTGGTGGCAAAAAATATACTACCATCATTAAATCAGTGGTATACGACCCACAGTATCACTCACTGTCACACGTAGTATTCGGCGCTATTAAGGCAAATGAAAAGGTCACAGCGGAAATTCCAGTGCACCCAACATATGCGGAAGGTAACGACTCGAGCCCTGCTGAGCGTGCAGGTTTGATCGTACTTGCACAGACGCCAACTGTTTCAGTGCGTGCGGTCTCAAAAGACCTACCAGATGAACTTAATTACGACGGTGAAAAACTAGTTGCCGTAGGTGACCAGATTACTGTTGCTGACTTGAAAGCACCAAAGGGTGTTGAAATCGAAGTCGAAGCTAACCATGTACTTGCAACAGTGTTTGAACCAAGCGCACTTGCTGCCGCTAATGATGACGCCGGTGGCGATACAAGCACCGATGCGGGTGACGTAGCTACCGAACACGAGAGTACTGCTGAAGAGGGAACGCAAGCTGCTGAAACTCGTCCAGGTGGTAAAGAACAAAAAGAGAGTAAGGATCAGGGGCGCAACCCAGAAAAACAATAGTTTTCTGAGACTAATCAATAAAAACGCTCAGGGTTTCTGGGCGTTTTTTATTGATTTTAAATACCTATATGAGATTGAATTTCGCGGTGCGCCAGCTCTTTATTCTCATTTGAATCTAGAGTAAAACTACTGTCATGGACGACCATGGCAATGCTCGTGTCTAATTGAATAGATTCTTTGCTCATAGATGCTGTTTTGCTGGAGGAAAATGGGCCAAGATGTACGGCTCCAATATGTTCGTAAAAAGCTCTACATGGTGCCCAACTAATAAAATTAGCAAATGTACCAACGTTTTGTCTTTGTTGGTGTTGTTCACACACTTGCTCAAGAAGTCGTTTGCCGATCCCTCTCATACGGAATTCTTCAGCAACTTGGATATCGTGTAGCTCTGCTAATTGGAGCTCCTGATTTTCGCTGTGCCATTCTTTACCGGCTGCATATCCCACAATGCCAACTAAACCCAATTCAGCTACAAATATATCCAAACCTTCCTCTAGACACTTTGTCCAGTACTCAGGATTGCCTTTACGTGTACGAAGTGACGTATTGGCGAATGCTATGAGCTGTTCCTTGGTTGCGTTGCGACGCCCAGCTTCACGTCGGCAGTTTTCAGTAGTCTCGGGGTAAGCGTATGATGGAAAACCGGCCACGAGTAGGTCACCTATCCTAGCAGTATCATCTATGCGTGCTAATCGCACATTCAAATCTGGGGAATTGTAGAGTGAGGGTGATGGCTCAGTTATTGTCATTTGACCGTTACATTATTCCTCGATGAAGCCGCCGCTCTGGTGGGCCCATAATTTTGCGTAAACGCCTTTTTTGCCAACTAGTTTTTCGTGTGGTCCGCTTTCAACAATCTTACCTCCCGCAAGTACCACAATTCGATCCATCTTCTGAATAGTACTCAATCGGTGTGCGATCACAATGGTTGTACGGCCTTTCATGAGTTTCCAGAGTGCAGATTGGACTTCATGCTCGTTTTCGCTGTCGAGGGCTGAAGTCGCTTCGTCGAGCACAAGGATGGGTGCATCTTTGAGCATGGCCCTAGCAATAGCGATCCGCTGTCTCTGACCACCGCTAAGTTTAATACCGCGTTCACCCACTATGGTGTCATAGCCACTCGTAAGTTTAGTAATAAAGTCATGCGCGTTGGCAGACTTGGCGGCAGCAATAATCTGAGCTTCGGTTGCTTCTGGATTGCCGTAGGCGATATTTTCTCTAATGCTACGGTGAAACAGTAATGGTTCTTGAGGTACATATGAAATGGCTCGACGCAGGCTTGCTTGAGTTACGCCTGTGATGTCTTGACCATCGATCAAAACCTGTCCACTTTGGATTTCGTCGAAGCGAAGGAGTAGTCGGGTGAGCGTAGATTTGCCACCACCACTTGGTCCCACAAGGCCAACCTTTTCGCCGGGTGTAACGTGCAGGTCAAAGTTGGTGAACACGTGTTGTTTGTTTGATTTCTCCTGGTAAGCGAAATGAACATCTTTGAAATGTATATCACCACCAGTTGAATTCAGCGCTGGAGCATTAGGTATATCTTTAATCTCAATCGGCTCGAGGAGCGTAGCTGTCATAGGTGAGGCGTTTAAAAATACTTCTTCAGTTTGCCTTGTCATGGCACTAATATCGAAGAGCTTGCTCACTAGGTTGAACGTATAGGTGAATGCAAAGATACCTGTTCCTAGCGTTGCTGGATCGTGATGAACAAGATACATCACGAGAAGTACGGTGCTGAATTGCAGACAAAGCAGTACGGCCATACGATTCGAAGCGCTTCGTCCGGCGAATACCCAGTCATTTTCACGCAAAGCAAGCAAGGTAGTATTGAGCTCAAGATTTTTCTTAAGCTCTGTTTGCTCGCCTGCGAATGTTTTAACTGTCTGGGCATTGACGACTGTATCTGAAAGGTGGGAAGTTAATGCTTTGGTGGCGATAAGTCGGCGGGTACGTAAATGAGCTCGTGTACGGCTATTGAAGTAGGTCCACACTAATGTGATGATCACGGTGGCTATTAAGAATAGGCCGAGTTGCCACGAATTTAACAGAACTACAATGACCCCAATAACAATCACTGCTAGGAAAGAGACCGCATTAACAAGGACACCGTTTACCAAAGTGCCAAACGCACCTACGAAATCAAGTGCATCGGAAATTAGTTTGCCGCTGATGTTGTTAGCGTGAAAGCCGACGCTACGCTTCAAAAGCCGCTCATGCACCATGTATTGCAGGTCGCTCATTGTTCGGGCCTGCAATACCATGAGACTCGCGAACCCAATTCGGTTACAAATTACTCCTAGGACTGACGAGATACCCAACAGGATCAAATAGGTATGTATATGCGTGTCATTTTGAGCGAGTCCTGCAAAGACCTTGCCGGCCAAAAATGGCACAGCCACACTCAAAAGAATTGCACTTGCTGGGTTTAGGAAGGCAAGGACCATACGTACTTTATGGTGACGAGCTGCATCGTAAAAAACGCGCAGAGTTTCGCGTACAAGTACCTTTTCACCTGCATTTCGAGCTGCGATTGCCATGTTAATCTTCCTCCATAAAACCGCCACTTTGGTGAGCCCAAAGCTTGGCGTAAATACCATGATCTTTAAGAAGCTTAGCATGTGAGCCTTGCTCAGCGATTGAGCCATTATTTAGTACCACAATTCGATCCATCTTCTGAATAGTACTCAATCGGTGTGCGATCACAATGGTTGTACGACCTTTCATGAGTTTCCAGAGTGCCTCTTGAATGAGCTGCTCACTCTCAGAATCTAGAGCGCTGGTTGCTTCATCAAGAAGTAAGATCGGAGCATCTTTGATGACTGCTCGAGCTATGGCAATACGCTGTCTTTGGCCGCCACTCAACTTCACGCCACGCTCCCCTACGGGAGTGTCATACCCTTTAGGTAAGTTCATGATGAAGTCATGTGCATTAGCTTGTTTGGCGGCTGTAACCACTTCTTCGTCAGTGGCATCAAGCTTGCCGTAACGAATGTTTTCCCGAATGCTACGATGAAACATGGCCGGTTCCTGGGGTACGAATGCGATGCTAGCACGAAGGCTTTGCAGACTGCCTTCCGCGATATTCTGTCCATCGATGAGCAGTTCACCCTTATCTATATCTACAAAACGTAGGAGTAGTTTAGTGATAGTACTTTTGCCGCCACCAGAATGACCAACGAGTGCTAGTTTTTCGCCGGCCGTGATGTGTAAGTTGAAATGCTTGAACAGTGCCTTCGATGATTCGCTATAGCAGAAGTCAACATCCTTAAAGTCCACCTCACCACGAGTTATTTGTAATTCCTTCGGGTGCTCAGATATATGTAATGCTGACGGTTCAAGTAGTAGAGTGGTAAACTGAGCGGCTTCAGCAATAGCGTTCTCTATATTGCGGTAGTTGCGGTTGAACTCAAATAAAATGCGCGTTACATATGCGTAATAGTTGAAAGTCACGAAAATAGCGCTCAGTGAAGCTGCATCTTTACCGAATGTAATAGCAAGAGCTAGGCCAATAACGTTGATCAGAACATACAGAGGGGAGATCGACATGTCGATTCGGTTATTGTGGTAGTCCCAGCTGCGTTGTGCCTTGCGCATGTAGTCTCGAATATTGTCTTCGTGTTGTTGCAGCTCAAAGTCTTCATGTGCAAACGCCTGTACGACATCCATATTGCCGATGATATCAGCAATATGCCCAGCTGAATGGTTGCTAGCAGCTTCACGCGCATCTACTAGTGATTTACGGTTCTTCGTAAGTGGCAAGATTATAGCGATAACTAGCGCCATCATGCCGATAAGTACTACGACAAGTAGTGGTGAGAAACGCCACAAAATTACCCCTACGAACAAAATTGGTATGAGGTTCGCAAAAACACTAAATGATAGTGTGTCCATAAAACTTTCAAAGCTTTTGGCATACCCGATGGTACGTTTCGTGAGTGAGCCAGCAAAGTTGTCATGAAAGAAGCCGATATCCCTGGTAGATATCTCATGCATGCCTTCAATATATAGATTACGCATAACACGCGAATCTGCGCGGTTAAGGCAGAAGAAGGCAAGCCGCCATAAGAGCTCACCTATAAACCAAATGCCCGCAAAGGCGATCAAGTAGGGAACGATATCGTGCAAGCTCGGCTTAGTATCACCGAACTTGGTCAAGATCGCGGCAACTACTAGAGGTGGCGCATAGACGCCAAAAATAGTACCGATACCGGGCAAGATGAGCCCAGGCAGGGCAGTACCTCGCTCGATCCATATCTGCCTTAAATAGCGGCGAATGGCGAGTTTGGTGGCTAGGGAATTTTTAGTAGGCTCAGACATAACAGGACGTTCCTTATTATAGCTAGTGTTTGTGTGTAATCCTTACGGATTTTTAATCTTCCATGAAGCCACCGCTTTGGTGTGCCCAAAGCTTGGCATAGGTACCTTTTGATTTTTTGATGAGCTCTTTGTGGCTACCTTGTTCGACGATTTTGCCATCACTAAGTACCACAATACGATCCATCTTCTGAATAGTACTCAATCGGTGTGCGATCACAATTGCAGTGCGTCCTTCCATGAGCTTCCAGAGTGCACTCTGAATCAATACTTCACTCTCACTGTCGAGGGCGCTAGTCGCTTCATCTAGTAGTAGGATTGGCGCGTTCTTTAGCATAGCTCTGGCTATAGCGATACGCTGTCTCTGACCACCACTTAACTTCACGCCACGTTCTCCAACAAGTGTTCCATAGCCTTGGGGGAGTGTGACAATAAAGTCATGAGCACTTGCCATTTTGGCTGCGGCTTCGACTTCTTCTTGTGTTGCCTTGGGGTTGCCATACGCAATGTTTTCTCGGATGCTACGATGGAATAGTAGTGGCTCCTGTGAAACGTATGCAATGTGTTTGCGTAGATCGTCCTGAGTAACATCTGCAATGTCCTGGCCATCAATGGCAATTGTGCCTCCTTGGATATCTGAGAAGCGTAGTAGTAGGCGTGTAAAGGTAGTCTTACCTGAGCCAGAATGACCAACTAGTCCCACTTTTTCGCCTGGCTGTATGGTCATGTTGAGCTTATTGAACAATGCATCATCTGCGCCGTCATGGCTAAATGTGACGTCTTTGAATGTAATCATGCCGCGGCTCATATCTGCTTTTTCAGGCTCGGCTGGATCGAGGATCTCCGGGGTTAACGCTAGAGTTCGTGCCATATCACTTGCATCACCCAAAGCACGGTTGTAGTTGCGCAGTGAGTTATTGCAGAAAGTCCACAGTGAGGTAACGAGGTTACTGGTGTAGCTAAAAATCAGAAAGGCTGTTGCAACGTTGGCGTTAAAAAGCATGACGCTGACTATGGCCATAACCAGTGCAAGCACTGAAATGCTACGACTAATCAGACCAAAATAAGTCATCTGCTTCTGGCTTGCACGCATGACATCCATGGTTCGAGCGTGCGTGTCGTCGGTAATCTTACCAAACTCACGCCTCTCAAAGTTACCGCCCGCGAAGCTCTTGATTGTCATGATGTTAGTAACGCTGTCGGCCAAGTAGCCAGTTTGTTTACTTTCTTGTACCGCCTGAAGGGCTGACATGTGTCGTACTCTGCGAGTGACGAATATAGCAGTAACTATAAAGAACGCTGCAAATAGGAAAAGCAAGCAGACAAATAGTGGGGCACGTGGCGCCAAAATGATGAATGTTGAGACAAGCCCCGTAATCAGAGGAATTACCTGGAACATAGTCGTATCGGCGAAACGGATGTAAGCACCCATCATTTTGTTTGTCTGTGAGACTAAGGAACCGCCAAAAGTGTTGGCATGAAAATTAGCACTCTGATCGAGCAGGTGATCATATACACGGTTCGCTAAGTCACGCTGTACGCCACCCTCAAGCTTCCATGCTAGAATGTCGATCACTCTCCAACCGGCAGAGCCTACGAACAATAGAATGGCATATACAATCAGACTAGAGCCAAAGCTAGTCCAGACATGGTGACCATGGTAATCACCATGCGCTAATCGGTTTAGTATGTTTGCAAGGATAATCGGCGGTATGAATTGTTCGACGAGCACGGTTAATGGAACCGCTATGCCGATACCAGCGGCAATGCGGGGATAGCGTGCAATATGATGCCAAAATAGTCTTAGAGTTTGCAGGGCGTTGTCACGTTTTGAGCTCATGGTACAGTCCTCCTTTGGCCTGTCCAATTAAAATAATAGTAAATTGAAGTTTAATTTTTGCGTCCGGCTCACGCTGCCGGTTGGTTTGATTACGAAAGGGTGAAGACGGAACGAGCGACGGCTGGTTCGACAGTTTCTGACGTATACATGTAAGTGATCGCTCTTTCCTTTAAAAGCAGGGCATGTGCCATGCTGTTAATACTGATTTACAACTATACCACCTCTGTTATATACTGTGCAAGTGGAAAAAATCCTTTTGTATTACAAATTTGCACCTATTGCTGACCCGGAAGCGGTTCGGCTTTGGCAGCGTGCCCTTTGCGAGAAGCTAAACCTCAAGGGACGTATTCTTATATCTAAACACGGTATTAACGGTACCGTTGGTGGTGACCTAGCTGACCTAAAAACCTACGTCAAAGAGACAAAACAATTTGCCGGTTTCAAAGACACGGTCTTTAAGTGGAGTGACGGTAAGCGTGATCATTTTCCTAAGTTGCAGATCAAAGTCCGCGATGAGATCGTTGCCTTTGGCGCAGCCGATGAACTTAAGGTCGACGACAAGGGCATCGTCGGTGGTGGCAAGCACCTAAAACCCGAGCAAGTTCACAAGCTTGTGGAGGAAAAGGGTGATGACGTAGTGTTCTTTGACGGACGTAACGCCTATGAAGCAAAGGTCGGTAAGTTCAAGAACGCAGTCGTTCCAGATACTCGAACCAGCAAAGATTTTATCGCAGAGCTTGAGAGTGGTAAGTACGACGAACTTAAAGGCAAACCAGTCGTTACGTACTGTACGGGTGGAATTCGCTGTGAAATCTTAAGCAGTCTCATGAAAAACCGTGGTTTCGAAGAAGTCTATCAAATGGATGGTGGAATCGTAAAATATGGTGAGAAATACGGTGACGATGGCCTTTGGGAAGGTTCGTTATATGTTTTCGATGATCGTATGGGTGTGGAGTTCTCTGACCACGCTAAAGTGATTGGCGAATGTATCCATTGCGGCAATAAAACTAGTAACTATGAAAACTGTGCTCTTAAAAGTTGCAACGACCTAGTACTTATTTGCGAAGACTGCAAAGAAGACCCGGCTAAGCTATATCATACCGATGCTTGCCGCGATACGGCTGAACTAAACGTTGCTGTTAGTGCCTAAACTCCTAAACATAACGCGTATTGGTAATCCTATACTGCGTGAGCAATGCCGTGAATTAACTGAGGTGGAAATTCTCGGTGACACTATTCAAGCGCTCATCGCAGATATGAAATATACACTCACCAAGAAAGAAACAGGAGTGGGCCTTGCTGCGCCTCAGGTTGGCGAGCCAGTCATGCTGAGCGTAGTAGGTATAAAACCAACACCTAATCGGCCTGAACTTGTACCTTTCGAGATGGTGATTATTAATCCTAAGATTGTTAAAAAACATGGCGCGCCTGGGCCTAAATGGGAAGCTTGTGTGAGTTGCGGCTCAGGCGATGACATTCTCTATGCGCAGGTTCCGCGTTATGAGGAAGTCACGTTGCACTGGATCGATGATACAACCAAGGCGCATGAAGAACGGTTGAGCGGTTTCGTGGCTCACGTTGTACAACATGAAGTTGATCATTTGAACGGCGTACTGTTTGTGGATAAAGTCACGGACACTAAGAGCTACATGATGGCCGACGAATATCGTGCACGCATCGTCAAGACTCCAAAGACATAACCATGCAAATGCATCATCAATATCTTTCATCTATAATAGAAGAGTGAACAAAGCACTCGAAGCCAAACTGAAAGACTTACCGAAAGAACCCGGCGTCTATTTTCATAAGAACGCAGACGGCGTAATTATTTATGTTGGTAAGGCTGCGGTCTTGCGTAATCGAGTGCGACAATATTTTCAGAAGTCGCGTGTCCGTGATCTTAAAACTGATGCCCTAGTTGCGGATATTGTAGACACCGATTGGATGGTAGTAGAAAGCGAGCTAGAAGCTCTGTTCTTAGAAGCCGAGATGATTCGTCGCTATATGCCGCAGTACAATATTTTGCTGCGTGACGATAAGTCGATGAGCTATATTCGGATTGATTATGACAGTGACTTTCCAACTGTCTCCACTACTCGTCGTCCACTTGATGACGGAGCTCGCTACTTTGGTCCGTATTTTTCGACGTATGGTGTGCGCCAGGCGTTGAAGCTCCTGCGTCGGATTTTTCCATTTGCAACTCGTCGTATGCCTGGTCAGAAGCGGGCGACGCTGCATTATCATTTAGGCCTCGATCCTGGCCTTGAAGAAGGTAAAACCAGCCTGGAAGATTATCGCAAAAATCTACGCAAACTCATTGCGGTCATCGAAGGCAAACGCACAGGCGTGGTGAAGGAAATTGAGCGTGACATGCGAGCTGCTGCTAAAGAACAGAACTATGAACTTGCCGCTCACCTTCGTAATCAGTTGATTGCACTCGAAAATCTGAACAAACAGGTCATTTTTAGTGATAAAGAATTTATGGATATCAGCAAAGATCATGCCCTGAATGAGCTGGTTAATTTATTGACTCTAAACGGCTTCCCGCGTCGTATCGAAGGCTATGATATTTCTCACATGCAGGGTACGAATGTAGTTGCCAGTATGGTCGTATTCACTAATGGCGTAAGTGATAAGGGTGAATACCGTAAGTTCAAGACACACAAAGAGCATAACAACGATTTTTATAACATGAACGAGACTATCACGCGTCGTTTGAGTGAAAAGAACGTCAAAGCATGGGGTAAGCCTAGTCTATTTCTAATCGACGGTGGTAAAGGCCAACTTGATGCGGCATTACGCGCACGTGATACTCAAGCAGAAGCTTGGAGTCCGTCACTTTCAGCGATCCCATTCGTAGGTCTCGCCAAACGTGAAGAGCAGATTGTTATCCAAAAGGACAAATCAAACGTAACCCTTAATATAGAGGAGTTGCATCGCTTGGGTGGTTTCGCGACTGAAAGTGAAGATTTTATCCTAGTAAACGTCCCTCACAATACAAATGTAGTAAAACTGCTACAACGCATTCGTGATGAATCACATCGCTTTGCAGTAACGTATCATAGCGTGCTTAAAGTCAAACAGCAGACTGCAAGCTTACTTGATGATATTCCGGGCATTGGCCCTGCTACGCGTAAAAAACTATTGAAAACCTTTGGGAGCGTACGTGGGATTACTCAGGCTACCGAATCTGAACTAACAGCGGTACTTGGAGTCAAAAAAGCTAGCGTAGTGCGTGCATATCTACAACCTGACGTTACAAAAACGTAAGAAAACTAAGTGGTTACTGTGTGCGGCCGAAAAACCATCGCCAGAGCTTGGCAACACCAAATGCCAGAGCGGATGCTGCCACGACGTCAATCAGGCCGCCGAGTGGGTTGA
Organism: uncultured Candidatus Saccharibacteria bacterium; assembly: GCA_964493045.1. Lineage (GTDB taxonomy): Bacteria > Patescibacteriota > Saccharimonadia > Saccharimonadales > UBA4665 > JAJZCD01. The sequence continues at coordinate 6,482 of CAZBLZ010000018.1, read as the reverse complement.
ACTGGGCAGTGTGCCCACCTGTTACAGATTGAGATACACCCTTACATGTGGCCATTTGAGTGGTTGTAGTAGAGTAGTTGTACGTTATTGGAAAGCCCATCTTAGTATCGTATTTAACGGTAGAGTGAACGACACCTAAGTTTTCAATACAGGATAATGCCTGATCTCCTGTAGAGAAGGAAGCTGAGCTACCAGGGAAATTGTCGAGGACTTTGCCCGGTAGAAGTGGCAAGAAGAACAATGCAGAGAACAGCACGAAACAAATAAGGCCGACTAGACCGGAACGGCCAGTTGTATTTTTAGGCCCTGGCTCCTTCTTGGATTTAGAATGTTTTTGCTGATGGTCATCAGATGGCTGCGGTGTTTCTGGGACTGGTTGAGGAGGCTGTAGACTTGGCTGAGCCTCGCTTGGTTGCACAGGTGTTGCGGGTGTACTTGCGGTTGGAGCGAAGTCTGAAAAAGTAGCGGGCGGCCGAAGAGCTGAGCTAGGTGCGGCCGGCGTAGGTGCTGGAGACGTTAATACAGGCGCAGTCGGCGGTACTGATGGTTGAGGAGCATGCGCGACGGGTTGTACGTGAGTAGCGTGCACAGGCTTCACATGGACTGGCGCCGAAGCCACGGGCTGCGCAGGAGTGGTGGGAGCTGTTTGAGTGGTTGGACGTACTGGGCGCATGCTAGGGTCGCGATGTGCTGTGGGACGAGTAAAGTCACTAAAAACCTGTCGTTGCAATGGACGCTGAGGGGATGCGCCGGGTTGCATTGACCTCCCTGGGCGTATGTCTGGTGAGGGGTCTCTCGTTGGTTCCATTTAACCATTAGTATTAAGCGAAAACGCGAAAATTACAACTATATTTATCTTACGAATTAGTGTCTGCTATGTGTTTCATGCCACCATTTTAAGTGACTATACAGATAGAGTGTCCAACCCCCCCTAGGACCTGGGGCTAGTTATGACGGCGAGGATCTCGGTGAACGTGGGTCTTTCGTCCGGAGAATCTGCCAGACATTTTGTAGCCAGGGCTTCGAGGGTAGGGTAAACGGATGCTTCATTGTCTGTGTTTGGACTCCGGCGGGCCAAGAGTTCATTTGCCAGATGTCCGAATGCTTTTACTTCAATAAGTTCATGGCGGTTTCCGGATGTATGTTCATAGAATGAAGCAGCCCCTAGGTCAGCCAGAAACGCGTTGCCTTGCTCGTTGACTAGTATGTTATGAGCGTACAGGTCGCCGTGCATAAGGTTTTTCTGATGCATATGTTCAAGGGCGGAAGCGATATCATGCAGAACAGATAGAATGAAGGACGGGGTAAATGTAGTGCTCGGCTCATAGGTATCTCGGGTAACAGTTTGTAAACTTGGTGGCTTCCCGAGGCTTGTGTAGCTACTGGGTATACGCTCCATAACAAGTCTTTTCTTGTCATCTGGTGCGCCGCTGACTTGCGCTATGGTTTGAATAAGTGCGGGATGAAGTGGCATTGCTAAACATGCACTGATTTCATCATCTGAATACCCATCTGCGCTCAGTTGTCCGCCAAATACTTTTACGGCCACTTCTCGATTGCTCGAACGAACGGTTGCCTCGTAGACGGCGTTTTTTGAGCTTTCTCCTAGTTTTTTACCGATGATCAAATCCGCCCAATCTATGGACTGACCAGTAGAGTGACGAGCGGGACTCCCTGGGTTTCCGGCGTCTGCATACCAGGCAAGGTTTGGTAACTCAAATACTCGATCGGGTAGTGAAGTGAATGCATTTGCGGCGATACGAATAAGTTCAAGATTACTGCACTTGAGAAGTTCAGGAGGAAGTTCATGCAGGTGATTACCTGTGAGTGTCAGTTTACGGAGTGCCGTGAGATTACCTATGGAATCGGGCAATTCTTCAATACGGTTATTGGTTAAGATAAGTGCTTCTAGTGTCGGTGGTAAGTCTCTGACTATAGAGATTTTGCACGATGCTATGCCAATGGTTTGCAACTTCGGGCAGGTGGCAAGCACTGAGGGTACCTCAGCGAAATCATTATGTGACATAAAAAGCACCTGTAGTTTGTGTAGTGTACTAAAACCTTCGGGCAAGCTAATGAGGTGACCATGAGAAAGGTCAAGTATTTCTATGTCTTCGGAGAATTTTAGTACTTCTCTAGGAAATGTATGTAAGTCTGGGATAGTGAGCTTTTTGATGGCTGGATCGTATGTATGAGGAAGCGGTAGAAGCTCGGGGATATGGTGTATGTCCATGACAGTAGTATAGGTTAGAAGTTAATGCGGGCGAAGTTATGGCCGATTACTAAGTGCTGCATCTAACGCATGATTGATAACAGGTTTCCATACTTGATACCCGTGGGCATTGGGATGAAATTTGTCTGCAGCAAAAAACTCAGGATGTTCACGGAATATTGGTCCTGTTTTTTCAGCTATAGGTGCAAATGTCGTGTGAGTCTCCTCTGTGAGTTGTACGACTGCCTTATTGAGCTTGGTTGTTCGTATACCTGCGTACCAGCGAATTGGTTGTGGAAAGCGAGGGATGGTTCCCATGGCAGGCGCACCGGTCAGGACTATTGCAACCTTAGGGTTTGCTATTCTGAGTGCCTCAATACATTGTCGGAGTTCGTTTGCAACACGATCTGGGCTTGTTAGTTTATCGACGTCATTTGCGCCAACTGCTATCAACACTATATCTGGTTTGTCGGTAAGTGCCTTCGGCAGTTGTGACTTAAGTACGTCCTGCGCTCGGGCCCCAGAGACGGCGTAATTTATCCACGAAACAGGGCGTTTCATTGCTAGGTGCTTAGCTGAGGCAACGCTATAGCCTTGATCATAATGTGCTCCTTGAGCTACAGCGGTACTGTCACCTAGTATGGCGTACCTTAAGGGCGACCCACGGCCGATGGTATGTGTTTCTCGAGAGATTTTTGGGGCTGGCACTTTCGTTCCATTGAATGCGATATATAAAATCTCACCAGCAATAAATAAAACGAGTAGCGCTACAATGCTGATGCAGGTAGTAATAAGTTTATGGTGACTAAACCAGGCTATATCCATATAGTTATCATACTCTTGCTGAGTGGTTATGATAGGCTAGGGCTATGAATATTACCAACGGTGCGCCACATAAAATTCTGACAGGAGAATGGGGCGAAGCCATAACTTGGGAATTTTACGAATCTAGCGAAATGCCGCCGATCGAACTCTGTACGTCGGTAATGTGTGTTGCAATGACAGGACCAGATGAATTCGTTTTGACCCATAATCATCGCGGCTGGGAACTTCCTGGCGGACACATTGAGTTAGGTGAAGGTATAGAAGATGCGCTCCTACGCGAGCTTAGAGAAGAAGCTGGCTTTAGCCCAGAAATATATAAACTATTTGGCTACCGTAAACTAACTACGCGCATACCAATTCCACATGCACAGCAAGAGGGTTTCTACCCGTTTCCTATAAGCTACATACCTTATTATGCAGCCCTGAGTAGTCTTCCTCTTGATACCCCTACTGGTGATCCAGTGGAAATTCTAGATGCCAAGGTTTTTAGTCTGAATGAAATTGGCGATATGCGTCAGGAATTTATGCGGATTGCCACCTCTGGTCAACGAATGGTGTCGGACTTTTAAATACAACGAAAAGGAGGCGCCCGTAAAACGCCTCCTTTTCGATAATGTAATGGTCTAGCTACCTAACGAGCCCAAAGATGGTAGTGATGGGAGTGCAAGCCCAACAACGCTTACTGTTAGTCCGAGTACTAATCCTAAATCGCCTGTGCTCATGTTAAAAGTCTCCTCTTTACGTGGTTTTAGCAATGATCATTGCAGTCTAGACTATATAACCAAGTGAGTTCCTAAGCTGTTAAAACTTTAACTTCATTTGACTGTTAGTGTGGTATGGCTCAAGGGGTGGCGGAGATATCTGAAGTTACAAATCTCCATAATCTATGAGTGTCTTTGCGGATGCCGATGCGCTCCGTAACCTCAATATGCAGTTGTGTATGTTCCGGTTTCGGTGGTAGTAGCAAGAATCTGCTTCGATTTAAAACCGCTCCTTGATCTGCGCCAGTAATGGTGAGTGCTTGGCATAGTTTGGCGGGACCGTTCGTAAGCTCACTATCGGGCCGGTTACCTCGCCGTTTTTGGATGTAGCTCACCCCACTATCCGGCTCAATTGCCCGAAATAAGACCGCTTCGCCGGTGCCTTCTGCACCAGTTACTATATTTGCGCACCAATGCATGCCGTATGTGAAATATACGTACAATCTGCCGGGCGGGCCGAACATAACATCAGTACGTGGTGTTTTACCATGGTAACTATGGCTAGCTGCGTCATCTTGCCGGTAAGCTTCTGTTTCGGTAATGACACCTCCAGTGCGAGTGCCGTCAGATTCGACTACATACAACCGCCAGCCTATAAGGCGGCGTGCGGCACTAACTGAACCCCGCAAAAGTATTGTCTCCAAATTGTGCTCGTCCATTCTTTTAGCATAGCGAGCTTTTGCTGAGGTGACTAGAGTTTCTTCTCACTAGAGTGTAGAGGGGGTAAAATATTACCAGATGTCTACCACAAAAAGTTGTAGCAAAAATATTATAAGAATGTAATCTGCTTGATAATTTTGATACGCTTGAAATGACATACTGTATACATTGGAGGCTGCCCTAATGACGCATAAAGTACCGGAAGTTGTGCGGGAGAAAACCTATATCAACAAAATACAGCAAGGAGAGCGGTATCGTCTTTTGGTTGAGAGCGTGCGAGACTACGCTATTTTTATGTTGGATACTGAAGGTCATGTGGCGACCTGGAATGAGGGAGCTAAACGTCTCAAAGGCTATACTGAAGAAGAAGTTCTTGGCAAACACTTTTCGATTTTTTATAGTCCCGAAAGTATAGCGAACGGTAAGCCAGAACGTATACTAACGGCCGCGGTCCGAGATGGACGCGTAGAAGATGAAGGTTGGCGAGTCCGTAAAGATGGTACTCGGTTTTGGGCTGATGTGGTCATAACCGCGCTATTTGATAAGAGTGGAACGTTGCAAGGCTTTGCTAAAGTCACCCGTGATCTTACGGAACGAAAGGCAATGGAAGATGAGCTCGAAGCTGCTAATCGAGAACTCCAGCAGCGGGAAGAGATGCTTACGGCTCTAAGTGAAGCCAAAGATGAGTTTATTTTACTTGCTTCACATCAGCTACGCACTCCAGCAACGGGCGTCAAACAATATCTGAACCTTATATTGCAGGGTTTCGTGGGCGAAGTACCGGAGCATATCCGCGAGATGGTAGCAAAAGCTAACGACAGCAATGAACGCCAAATCGACCTTATAAATGATTTGCTTCAAGTGGCACGGCTTGATGCCGGTAAGGTTATCTTGGCTCGGCGCCCGCATGATATCCAGAAAATAATCATTGATGTCGCTGCTGAGCAAGGTACCGCAATCCGCGGCCGCAATCAGGAGTTGGTGGTAGAGGTTTCAGAAAAACCGGTGATCGCGTACGTAGATGAACAACGACTTCGTATGGTATTTGAAAATATCATCGACAATGCATCCAAATACACTCCGCAGGGTGGCAAAATAAAAGTTACCGCCACGACTGATAACAAATGGCTCAAAGTCGGTATTAAAGACACGGGCGTCGGTATTAAACCAGATGATCTTAAGCGGTTGTTTACTAAGTTTTCGCGATTACCTAATGAGCTATCTAATGTAGTGGGCGGCACGGGTCTGGGCTTATATTGGGCAAGTCGGATTGTTGAGTTGCATTCTGGTACCATAACGGTAAAATCAACTCCAGGTAAGGGCTCGGAATTCATAGTGTTTATTCCTGTAGGTAGATAAAATGGCAAAAATATTAGTATGTGAAGATGATGGACCGTTACGTGAAGTGTACGATACCGTGCTTACGACTGCTGGGCATGCGGTCGACGTGGCTCAGAACGGCCAGCAGGGTCTTGATAGATGCCAGATGACTCATTACGACCTGATTCTTCTAGATCTCATGATGCCTGAGATAGACGGTGTGGAATTTTTGCGTCGCAGTAAAATTGCCGGCAATTCACCTTCTACACATGTGGTTATATTAAGCAATCTGTCTTCGGGTAGGGATATCGACGAAGCCTTGGCTCTGGGGGCGGATCTGCATGTTCTAAAGTCTAGCCTGACACCTAGAGATCTCATTGAATTGGTTGATAGCGTTCTGCATACGGCCGCTAAAGATATCTCATCTACGGAGTAATCGTGGATTGGAATAGTCGGTAATCTGTCACGACTGTTCCTGCTGTGATTGAAGCTGGAAGATTTGCCTGGCCGGTAACAATACCGCACAAGCGTGGGTCAAGTGATGAGTCGGCACCCGAACATGTTGTGGCGGTGATTACTGGCATGCCAGTACCAACTACGAGTACACCAATTGCATATCGCGTACCCTTCACCTTATTAAGTGTTGTGGTGAGTGCTCTTTGATAAGGTGTGTAACTCCCATTAAAAAGGGTAGTGTCACTAGC
>CAZBLZ010000017.1:17434-22946 GCA_964493045.1 uncultured Candidatus Saccharibacteria bacterium | reverse complement strand
TCGGCTTAAGTCTCATCGCCGGCAAGGCAAAGAAACGTCGTGGTGCCGTGAACCAAGGCAGTAACCGTGGTTCTCTGGCGGGTTGCCTGATCATTGCTGGCATCGCGCTGGCTGTGGTAGGCGTAATCGTGCCTCGCCACTGAACCCCGAAGGCGGACTCCTCCTCCAGGCCGTATGAATACGGAACCAATGCCCAGCTTTCCGCTGGAGCTCCTGGAGGTCCGTCGTGCAGACGTATGTAGAGATTATCGAACCTGACCTTATGGTCACCTCCCCCTTTCTCCATACGCTCTGCACGATTCTCCTCACTATCGTTTGTTTTATCAATATGAAATTTACTCTCCGTTAGATCGACGGTATAATTAAGTGTCCGTACACAATCGAGTGAAGAAGGGCCCATGAAGAAGTTCATGCGCGCACGCCGTTTCGGTGGAGACAGTGGCCAGGCAAGGCCGTTCCTGCTGCTCGCTCTCGCTGCTGTTCTCGCAGCAGTTGCGCTTGTCATGGTCGTGCGTCACAATCATTGACCCCATAAGGAGGTCTCATGAATGAGGATTACGACAAAAAGCGCAGAAAGCAAGAGCGCGGGTATCGCCGGTATGACCGTCGTGTATGGGTCTTACTCGTGCTCGGCGTAGGGGCGACAGTGGGGCTGTTCCTGGCTCTGCACGATCAAGTCAACCCGTAGGCGAGTACTTCCCAACTGAATGCTCCCGGACCATCATTTTGCCGTATGGCAGAAGACGTGTATTTAGCGTCGGGTGGTTCGGGAGTCGTCGCTTCCTCTTGGTCACGGACGAACCGTCGTGCAGTTATTATAAGAAATTGGTAGAGTACTTCCGGGATTGCTAGCTGAATGCTTGCATACTATTCCCTTTTTCAAATTTTCTGCTGCACGACCTTCCCTTGAATTATATTTGAAATTACTTAACAGAAATGTTATACATGTAGACTGTTCGTGAGAACTTGTTCGTTTTGAGATAGTTGGGAGGTGTAGGCGCTTTGATTGTTCTTGCCCTGACTCATGCAGGTAAGGTCCAGATTTGGATCGTACTTGTGGGTGGTGTTCTCATGATCCTGAGAATACTTCTCAGAACGGGCAGCTCAAAGAGGCGTGATCGGCGTCAAAAGAGGCATGATGACTACAATCCGTAGGAGAACTATATGCACATCCGTGGCATCATCGCCGCGCAGCTCGCTGACAAGGGTGCCAGTGGCCTTGAGCTACTGGGCATGCTCGGCGCCGTCATCGTCGTTGCCGCTATCTATGTGGCAATCAGGCGTAGGCGTCATTCAGTCATCAAGCGCAAGCGTCGCCGGTAGTCTTCGGCAGAGGTAACACCAAGATCGCGCCTAGCGGATGAATCCTATGTGGTTCGTTGTGTCTGCTTACGCAAGAATATTCATCTCTACAAGATGGGGCAACGAATGCCTTCGATTAACTGGAGAAAAGTTTGGTCGTACCTGGCCGGACTGGTGTTCCTGTGCTTGATCATCAAGGACCCGGCAGAAGCCAAGGAACTCATGGTCTGGCTTTGGCACGCCTTCTCCACCACCTTCGGCTGGATCTTCACCGAGGCCTTCCAGGCGCTCGTCAACTTGCTGAACTCGAAGTTCGGTTAGTCCGGCTGCTCAACAACTGAATAAGCTCGCCCGAACGGCCACCTCTCGGTGACCCTCGCTGTGTCTTCGGATACATCGGCGTTCACCGGAGGGGTGGCCGTGCGGATAGTAGACAATGTACTTTTAGGTATGTGATGTTGGTTTGTTTTAAACAACCGTTTCCACTTCCTATCTCTACCCTACTATTCGCACGCTCCACCTTGTTTTAATAACCCTGGGTGCCAGGGCTATCTTTATTATTTGATATTCACTAGTGCCGTATACATATTTGCGTTATTTTTACGATAGCGCTAATTTATGGTATAAATACGATAGTCCTGTTTCGAAGGACAAACCTCTGAGGGGAAGTGAATTATGTCGCAACTGCGACGACGTACCGTGGAGGTGCGTGAAGTGGGTGCTGCTCGGCGCCGCAGCTGGAACCCGGTGGCGACCAGCCCGGCGTACCGGCGGTACCTGTGGTGGCAGCAGGAGACCGGCTACCAGGTCGAGCGGGAGAACTACTGCCGCTACTGGCGGATCACCATGATCTGGGCGCCCCTGCGTATGCTGGGGAAGAAACTGGCCTGGATGGTGCGTCCGCTGTACTACCTTGCTGGCATCCTGGCCACCCTGGCCTGCCTGTATGGTCTGTGGATGTTCTGGCGGAGCGACGGCGGCTTCTGGCACAAGCTCGGCATGGTCGTGTTCTGGGTGCTGGCCGTGTGCTGGTTCTTGCTGGGCGCGTTGGTCGCTGTGATCGTGCTCATACCGGTGATCCCGGACACAAGTGCGGAGCCGATGAAGCCCTTGTCGCGTCGCGACAAGGTGCTGTGCTGGGTTGGCGGCTTGCTGACACTGCCGGCGTTCCTGGCTGTGGGGCTGCTCTTCCTGGCCTGTACTCTGCTGGTGGTGGCGAGTGAGAAGCGTGTCGGACCGCGCACCGTCAGCTGGCTGTGCACCGCGCACTTCAGTGGCGTCAAGTGGTTCGGCTGGTTCCGTCCAGTGTACGTCCTCATGACGGCGCTGATCGGGACACTGCTCGGCCTGAGCTCCGACTACGACTGGGCACGTACGCTCCTGCTGCTCATCGCGTTTGCAGTGGTCTTCGTCGGTGCAATCGGCTTGGCGGGCTACCTGGCGGACGAGCACAGAGAACGTCAGAGTCAGTGTCGTGCTCAGCAGATCCAGTATCGTGAGACCGGGCCCTACCCCGACGCGTTCTACCCGCCGGCCAAGCCGACGACTCCGCGTCAACCGAACCGCTTCGAGCGCTTCGCGAACGCCATCGCGGCCTTCGTGATCAACATACTGGAAGTCGTCATCGACTTCCTGGCGCTCACCTGGGCACTCCTCGTGGCCAAGAAGTGGGGCATCTGTCCGTTCGTGGTACTGCCCACTCAACAACCCCAACCGGAAGGACCTCATCCTCTCTGCACATACAACCGCTTCATGACTGTGTGGTCATGCTGATGAGCTGAAAACAGCGAAAGCGTCATATAAAAAGAGACTCACACGTGAGTCTCTTTTTATGTATGGGCAGTTAGTCTCTAGCGATGGTATGGCAACCTAGCGTTGATAGTGCTGGCGCGGAAGAGAGCTTCGAGTGTTACCACCATGGCAAGGTCATGCGGTAATGTGAGGCGACTGAGGCTCCACTGGTAGTCGGCGTTTGCGCGGATCTCGCTAGGTAAGCCATCTGGCCCGCCGATTACGAACGATATCTCGCGGGCCTCTAGTTCACGTGTGCGTAAAAAGTCTGCTAATTGATGGCTAGTAATGTCTTTGCCATTGATCTCTAATACAACTACGTACGTGCCAGCGGTGACTTCTTGAAATTTAGCTACGTTGTCTGCGTATTTGTCCGCTAATTGCGTAACACGCACACTATGCAGACGCTGTAGGCGTGATAAGTAGTCGTTCCAACCTTCTACGGCATATGAGAGCTTGGGTTTTCCAACAGTTACAAGATGCAGTTTCATAGTCGTACTATACCAAGATTGTGTGCGGTGGTAATAGTTCTGTTGCCGAGCAGCTCATGTGCGGCGCGAGCAGCTCCTGGTAATGCTTCGCGCGCGTAGTCGTCGATTATAATAACGCTCCCCTTTTGCATACGTGGCAAAACCAATTTGAGTGAGTCGTGTATGCTCTCGTAAAAATCGCCGTCCAAGAATGCAAAAGCTATGTGCTCTGGTACGTCAGCCGCAGTGAGCTGGTTAAACCATCCCTTATGAATAAACGGTGCTCGCAAATTTGCCTTCTGGAATTCACGCAAAAATTGTTTTTTACTTACCGCAAGCTCCCCTGCTTGGAATTGGTCGCCCGCTCTGCTCTCGTCTTGAGCTGTTTTGGGTGGTAGCCCTTCGAACGAATCATAGACATGGAATTCTCTATGGTCCTGAGTTGCGTCGAGCAAGCGTCGGATAAATAAACTAGTAGTGCCAATGTAGCAGCCAAACTCCACCACTGCCCCGTCGAGGTTACTTGCTAATACCTTTTCGAGCTCAGTCAGAATAACCGCTAGTTGGTCTTTGTTGACTTGGTCTGACGCAAGCGAATAGCGAGCTAGAATTTCAGAGCTAAACATTAGAAAGGTATTATATCAGCTTTACCTCTGGTAGATCTTGCCAATTCGAAGTGTACTGTGGGCTGGCAAGGTGCTTCCGAGGTTGCCATTTTTGACTCAAGTGCTCTGCGGCAAGTCCTATAGTATGTTTACCATGCTGTCGGTTGATAGCGTCGAGCGCACGCATCTTACGCTGGGAAGCAGAGTTTTCAGTTAAATCTACCGTGCCGAGTATATCAGTCTGTAGGCTGTCTTCTGATGTAAGGTCGTGTAAGAGTACGTCTGCTCGGTGGAAATCTGTATGGGGTGGTAGGTTCTCGGCAAGAAGCTTAATAAGCTGACTGGTAATAACACCCGTATCTGCGGTAGGAGTACTAAAGCGGATAGTCTCAGTATGGGTTTGGTAGCCAGGTCGATGTCGGTTCGTACGTAAGCTGACGCTAGCCTCTTTAGCAAGCTGGTGGCCTGCTCGAAGTTGAGACGCAGCTCGTGCAGATAGGCTCGCAATGGCTGACTCTATAACGTAAAACTCATGGGTGTCTTCTCCGAACTGGCGTCCGCGCATAATCATTTGTTGCGGCTTCTGAGTGCCATTAAATGGTAGGCAAGCAGTCCCGTTTAGCTCACTTTGAGTGCGTTCACCGGTAACACCCATAAGTTGCCGTGCGCGTTGAGGTCGCAGCTGTTTGAGGTCGAATGCTGTACGTATACCTTCAGCTCGAAGCCGTGACGCTAAATGACGGCCTATGCCCCAGACTTCTTGTACGTTGGTTTCGCGCAGATATTGATTGGTGGTTAGTTCTTCGTGTAGCCTCAATATGCCGCCGAGCTGTGGCGTCTTTTTGGCCCGCTCGCTTGCAAGCTTGGCTAGGGTTTTACTAGACGCGATACCAATACTTACAGGTAGCCCTACCTGTTTTAGAAGACTACGACGTACTAAATATCCCCAGGCGCGGTAGTCGACAATAGATAGCTCGCTAAGATCCAAGAATGATTCATCCACGCTGTATACCTCTAGATGCGGTGTGATACTGGCTAGTAGATTAGTAATTCGCTCACTCATGTCGCCATACAATTCAAAATTTGCGCTAAACGTGACTACGCCGTGCTCTTTAAAAAAGTCGCGCCACTGAAAAAGTGGCGCGCCCATGGGGATACCTAGGGCCTTAGCTTCTTGGCTACGCGAAACTGCACAGCCATCATTGCTACTTAAGACGACGATAGGTCGCCTAAGTAGCTCTGGTCGGAAAAGTCGTTCGCAGCTGACAAAGAAATTATTGCAGTCTATGAGAGCGTAGATCGCTTGAGTCATGATGAGCTGGGATTAGGCTTCTGAGTGCTTGG
>CAZBLZ010000017.1:14643-17334 GCA_964493045.1 uncultured Candidatus Saccharibacteria bacterium | reverse complement strand
AATAACTTATCAAGGCTGAGTGGTGCCCCGGTGCGGTCTGCTGCCGGATTAGGAAACCCAGCATGTACAGATATGGTTGAACCTAGAGCTCGACCTGCACTGTACGCTCCTTCGTCAGGAGGAGTAGAGCCTAGAATGTCCATGAAGCTCCTCCTCGTCCCCAATCACCGAGTAGGTTTGCTGTGTCTCGAAAGAAAGTGTGGCCAGTAGTGGTTTTCGGTAGCCCTGGACGGTTTGTGGGCTCTGAAAGGTCGAATGGAGTCCGCAACGTACTGACACGAGCACCTGGGAAATAGGAACGGATGAGTTCGAGGTCTTCCTCGAGATATGTCCGACGCATCTTAGGCTACCGCCTTTGTGCCGAGAAGCATCCAGCTGTCACCGCTGTGCTGTAAGCGATATGTTAAGCCATCTGCCCCACTCATGTCGAAGAGCTGCATAGCGTTACTGCCTCGGCTGACCAAGTAGCGGAGACCACTCGCGAATGTGATTGCCTGACCACTGTATTCGATTTGCTTTGGAAAACTCTTCATCTCTTTGCCGGCAAAGTAGTATGCGCTTACGTCAATGGGGGCGTTAATGGTCTGTGTCATAAGAAAATCCTCCTACGGATCGGCAATCTCCCTAGAGAGAAATACCGTAATTTAGCGTGTAATAAGAGAGTCAAGTACTTAAAGTAGTCTTGAGAACGGAGTAAATAGAGTGAGTTTTAATCTAAGCTTAGCCGTTCACTGCGCTTTGATTGTGGTAAAACCCATATCTCGTAGGAGGAACGCAGGGGCCGAAGCATACGTACCAAATATATAAGTCTGCGAGGAGGAAGTAGACTCCTAGAAGCCTCCAGCCCTCACATGGCTATCCACTACTATACGCTTTGCCTTGCTCACAATGCAATGTGTTTTTGGTTATAAACGAGTTGTAATTATAACGTCCACGTTTTGTGTGATTGGCAAAATGAAGGCACAGTAACAAAAGAACGACCGGCTGTCTCTTTGGTGTTTGAGCTAACCGGTCGTTGTTAGTTAGATACGTTCCCTACTAAGGGCGGTTCGGATCTTTACTAGGTTTGTGGCCTGGCCACCAGATCTTGTAGCCAAGTAGTGCTGCAACTGAAGGTACGAGCAAAGTGGCAATCAGGAAGGCTGATAGTAGGATTCCGAAAGCGACAGCGAAGCCAAGCTGTGCAAGCAAGCTAATGCCAGCAAGGGCGAGCGAACCAAAGGTGCCGGCTAGGATGATACCAGCGCTAGCAACGGTTGCGCCGCTATGTTCGATGGTGAGGTCTGCAGCCTTACGGGGCGCTAAGCCTTGGCGTACTTCTTCACGCAAACGTGTCATGGTCAAAATGTTATAGTCGGTGCCGATCGCTACTACGAAGATGTAGACCATCATCGGGATGAAGAAGATCAATCCACTGTTACCCATAATATCTTGGAACAAGTAGACGGTACCACCAAGCGTGGCGCTATAGCCAAGGGCAGTGGCGCCTAACAAGTATAGTGGCGCTAAGGCACTGCGAAGCAAGAATGCTAAGATGACAAAGATGATGATAGCGGCTGTTGGCAGGATGACAGTTAGGTCGCGGCTAACGGCTGAACGAACATCGGCAAATGCTGCACTCTCGCTGTTTACATACGCTTTGGCGCCAAGTTTGTGCCCTATATTCTGAACGTCAGGACGGAAGTGATCTTTGACGTAATCGAGTGAGCTAGTCGCATCTGGGTTGCCTGGTAGATACACCGTAACCTGTACAGTGTGACCATCTTTAGAGAGCTTTGCTGGGCCGGCAGCGGTTGCTTTTGGAAGCCCGTCGACCATAGAGTGAGCACTCTTTACTTGCGCATCTGTAAAGCCAGTAGACTTTACTAAGTAAACTGAGGTAGGTGAAATTGCGCCAGCGGAAAATAGCTTTGATACATTATGGTAGGCTTTGGCTGATTCAGTGTTCTGTGGCTGCTGTGACACGAAGTCATAGCTGGTTTTGAGCCGTGGATAGCCGGTTGCAAATCCTACTAAGATAACGAATGCAAAGATTGCAACGAGAGCTGGATGACGACCAATAATGCCACCAACCTTACGAGAAACAGTTCCCTTTGGCGGTTGCTGCCATGCCTTACTCGGCCAGAATATTTTTGGACCGATTACCGATATAACGGCTGGGATGAGTGTCAGTACAGCTAGAAGCATGGTCAGCACACAAATGACGAGACCGGGTGCTAAGTTCTTAAACATACCGAAGTCGGAGATACCTAGAGCGGCGAAAGCTGCTGCAACAACGAGGGCTGCGGATAGGATTGCTTCCCCTGCCCGGCTGAGCGCAAATGACACAACTTCACGGCCACGAATACCAGCACGGAGGCGTTCACGATAGCGGAACAGTAGGAATAGGATGTAATCGGTACCGATGCCGAAGAGGACGATGGTGTATAAGATACTCAACTGGTCACTAATTTTAAAGTCAAACGTTTTAGCGGCTAATGCGATCAATGACTGAGCGAGTGAGTAAACCAAGCTCACGGCTAGCACTGGAGCAAAGGCTGCGACAGGGCTGCGGAAGATAACGCCAGGAAGGATGATAACGAGCGCGAAAGTAGCCATGGTGACGATCTTTGTCGCAGTCGTGAAGGAACTACTACTGTCTGCATTTAGGGCGATGTTGCCTGTCAGCCCTGTCTTAAGGCTAGAATCTAC
>CAZBLZ010000017.1:11122-14543 GCA_964493045.1 uncultured Candidatus Saccharibacteria bacterium | reverse complement strand
GGGAAAGCTTTGTCGGCAATCTTCCCTGCCTGAACAGATTCGTACTTGCTTGGCAGGAAGCTCGTCTGGTCACTGCTGGTGACGCTGCTTAGCTTAGGTGAAAAGGCGGTTATAAGTACGGCTACAACTACCCATGTGGCGATCACCCACCAGCGATTGCGCACGATAAAGTTTCCAAGTTTGTTAAGCATAAAGCAAAAGATTCCTACTATGTGGTATTAGTTTATAGACCAAACTATAAGGCAGATAAGTGCAGGCGTCAAATCATTAACACTATGGGTGAGTTCTTTTAGATGTCGAGGTGACTTAAGAAGTCAACTAATTCGTGTGGAGTTATCTCGGCTTTAACTAGATATCCATCAGCACGCTGTTCGATATCTGCACGTACATCTTCACGCTGTTCAAGGTTGGTTGTGATAATGATTTTAGCGTGCATTTTAGGAGTTAGGCGTGGATCGCGAAGTGTACGCAAGACTTCAATGCCGGTGATGCTGGGGATCATTAAGTCGAGGAGGATAATGTCGTAGCGATCAGTCTGAGCGGCTGCGAGACCCTTCTGGCCATCTAACTGCACTTCAACTTCGTAGCCGGCACGTGTGAGTGCTCTAGCATATAACTCGCTAATAAAATGTTCATCTTCGATACAGAGAATTTTTTTAGCGGGTGAAGTGTTGGTATCTTGCATGGTGCTTTTAGTGTATCAGGTTACAGAATGCCTACAAATAATTATGATAACCGCATGCGTTAGTCACGGTATAGGGAATGATTTTTAATCCATCCATGAGCACTGCGAGTAATGTTAGGGTTGCCGCCGACTTTACCGGCTTCGTCTAATTTTGCGAATGGTAAGATGGTGAACGTAAAAGTGCTACCCTCGTTAACCTTACTGCTCACCCAGATTTGCCCGCCATGTGCATCGACGATTGAACGACTCAGGTACAAACCTAGACCGGTGCCGCCGATCTGAGAACGATTTCGGTGATTGCGATAAAATTTATCAAAAATGTGAGGCAAGATGCTGCCGTCTATGCCGAGTCCGAAATCTTTCACACTTGTCTCAACCAGACCGTTTTGGTTAAGGCTGGCTGAGAGATAGATCTCGCTCGTGCCCTTACTGTATTTAATGGCGTTATCGAGTAAGTTGGCTATCACTTCATAGATACTGTACCGGTCCACACCGACTGGCGGTAAACCTTCTGCAATATCTGTTTTAATTGTTATGCCCCGTACACTGGCGCGTAGTGAAAGATCTTCTACTACGGCCTCAACCACATTTTTCCAATCTTCTTCGTGTAACTGTAGAACGAGCTGATTGTCTTCTATCTTGGCCACATTTAAGATGTTATCTACAAACGCTGCGAGTTGCTGAGCGGAGGCATCCATTTTTTTCATGAAGGCTTTGAGTTCAGTATTGAGTGTCGGGCCAAGCTCTTCATCAAATACCTCAATATAGCCTCGGAGCAGAGTTAAGGGCGTGCGTAGCTCATGTACACTCAGCGCTACGAAGCTCATTGCTTGGTCATCTTGAGCATATACTTCGGTGTGGTCAAACAGTACGAGTAATGTCTCATAACCAAGTGAGTTATCCTGGTTGTAGTAGCCGGCTAAATCAAAGAGGAGGCTATCTCCTTGTCCTGGTAAGCCGATTCGTACGCGCTCCCATTTATGTGTAGCGGTCACTGCTTTGCCCTTGTTAGCCTTCAGCCAGCCAAATAGAGTGTCTTCATTCATGAATGACATATCCAGTGCGGTATAGACATTGAGGCCTATGAGCTCTACGGTGGTTTTGCCAACGTATTTAGCCGTTGCATCATTGGTGTAGATGATGTTCTCATTTTTATCGAGCACAAGAAGTGGCAGAGGTAGACTACTGGCGATAAAGTTAGTGCCAAGATCTGGTGAGACTTTGGCGTTCGTCTGCTCTACATTCTGTACGACACTTGCAATCTGATACATCTGGTTGATCAGGTTGGTGACAAGTTCACGGCCCATACCTAGCTGCTCTGGCTTAGGTGGTGGCGTAGTGCTAGCGGTATTCGGTGAGATGTGTAAGATCGCTTGCCATAAGAATTTGGTCGGTTTGATAAGCGTGTTAACCGTGAAAAGCGGGATCAGTCCAAGCGTTAGCAGCGGCATAGCACTCACTGTTATGAGTGCCCACCAGCCCGTTAGCTTAACGACTTGGTCAACAATATACCAGTCAGCCACAATAAGGGCGTTGTTTATGAATATGATTGCGAATAAGCGGCCACGGAATTGGCGGACGAAATTTTGGAAGTAGCCCATACTACTTATAGTTTACCTGATTAGCCGCTGAAACAGCAGTGATCCAGGTTTGACCAGGAAGAAGTGGGATTACTTGACCATCACTACCTGTGAATGTGATTTGAGCATTATTGCTCGCTTTACTCCACTGCCCCGTGGTGACAGTGCCATTTTGGAAGACGTATACTTGCCCGCTTCCAACGGTCGTATAATTCGAGTAGTATGCCCCGCTGCTATCAAGTGCGCCGCGTGCCAGAGGCACTACCATGGCAATAACGACTTTGGGGCTGATTTGCTTACCACTTTCAGCATCGAGGTGGGGGCTACCCCCTTCACTGCGGTTATAGCTATTGGTTGCCGGTACGTAGTCATAATGAGGGTTATAGGCTGCTCCTGATAACGAAAAATCAATACTAGCAGCAGAAGGTGGTGCCGGAGTACTTGTAGTGGCTGCACCGGTGGTCGATTTTCTACTGTTTGTCGAATCCTTCGTTACAATTGGCTTGCTGCGAGTGAATCCAGTGTATGTGCTAGTATACCCCTTGTTAGCTTCAAGCTGATTGAGTGTGCTGATGCTGGTATACACATTATGTGGTGCTGCTCGGCTGCTTACTCGGTGGTATGAGTTACCATTATAGAATTGGTTCATATCATGAACGCCCCAAGCGGTGATGTCTGCAAGTGCATCTGGGCTGCCCCCTACGTGAGCGTATGCCGCGTCGAAGCCCATAGCCCAGCTCACATAGTAGGGTCGAGCGCTACGGATTGGTCCAACATTATCTGGCGAACTGTCTTGGTATAGCGCTAAGAAGCGTGTGACGCCACCCTCTGCGACTGCTTCGAACACGACACCTGCCTGTTCAAGGCCGCTTTGCGGTCGAGCATCGATACTGTTCTCTATCATCACACCAGTAACGGGCTTTTTGTTTACGCTTGCATCCGACACAGGTAGGCCCGTGAGCGTGCTATATATGACAACCGGAGTCTTGACGACTGCTTTTGGCGTTGTGTGCTTTATGACAACCGGAGTGGTGTGCTTTGGCCGAGTAAGAAACCGGGTCGTGGTCCCACCAATGAGAACTAGAAGGATACCCCCACCAATAATAAATTGTTTCTTGGTTGGCTTTTTAGGAAAAATACGAAGCCATTTTTTAGG
>CAZBLZ010000017.1:0-11022 GCA_964493045.1 uncultured Candidatus Saccharibacteria bacterium | reverse complement strand
CTGTTTCTGCGAGTGACCTACCCTGCTTGGGCTTTCTTCGGCCTGAGCCTGCGGGTGGCATTACATCATTGATCACGTAATGTCGCCTTGCTGGAACTCTTGTTTAAACATAACCAGTATTATAGCAAAATGCTTAGGATGGTGATGATAATAATCACATTTCGTTGTTTACGACTTGGCAAGTTTTAGAACGAGTAGTTTATTACAGCTGTTCTAGAGTGGCATCCAGGCGACGCATGGCTACATCTTTTCCGAGGACATGCAGTGTCTCGGCTAGGCTCGGGCTAAATGGCGCCTGAGTAGTAGCAATTCGAATGAGACTGAAGAGTACACCAGGCTTTTGGCCTGTGGTCTCGAGCATGGCGTTAAGCCGTTCGGTCAGATCTTCGGCGCTAAATTCACTCTGCTCAAGTACAGCTTTAGCTTGTACGAGGAGTGCTTTTAGCTCGCTGTGTTCAAATTTCTTGAGCTGCTTATTACCGTCGATTAGTTCCATATCGACGGGTAGGTCTTCGAAGAAGAAGCAGCTTAACTCAGGTATTTCGGCAAAATATTTGAGACGTTCCTGGATAAGCTCAAGCACCTGTTTTTTGTAGTCATCAGCGTAGCTGTCGGCAGTTTCAGGCCAAAAACTCTTACTACGCTCATACAGCTCATCCAGGCTTAGGCTACGAATCCAAGCGCCATTCATCCATTCTAGACGCTTCTCATCAAAGCGTGCACCGGCGCGCTGTACGCGACCCAGGTCAAACTTGGCGATTAGCTCATCACGGGTAAAGATTTCTTGTTCAGTACCGTCGTTCCAACCGAGTGACGCAATAAAGTTAACGAGTGCTTCGGGCAGGTAGCCCTCGCGGGTGTAATCAAGCACGTCTTTGGCGCCATCACGCTTACTTAACTTTTTCTTACCGTCAGGACCAAGGATGAATGGTAAGGTGGCGAGTACGGGCACTTCGAATCCAAGCGCCTCGTAGAGGTTCAAGTAATTCGGTATGCTGGCTAGGAATTCTTGCGTGCGTGTGACATGGGTAATCCCCATCTCATAGTCGTCGATGACATGTGCGAAGTTGTATGTAGGAAACCCATCGCTTTTAATAAGAATGAAGTCATCGATTACTTCGGGGCCTGTACTGAGCTCGCCCATGACGGCATCAATGCGAGTGTAAGCCTTTGGGTCTGACTTAAAGCGTAGTGGTGTCGTACCATCCCAAGCGGCTGGATTTTCTGGTCGATGGTTGCGGTACAGAAATGGTCGTTTTTCTTTTTGAGCTAATTCACGGAACTCTTGAACCTCTTCAGCCGTATAAGGGTCTGCATAGGCTCGGCCTGAGTCGATAAGTACCTGGGCCCATGTCTGGTATGTTTTGAGCCGTTTGGACTGATAATATGGTCCGTACTCCCCTGGCATATCAGGACCTTCATCATAATCTATTCCAAGTGCACGTAAGCTATCGATAATGTGTTGCGCTGAACCTTCAACTTCACGAGCTTGGTCGGTGTCCTCGATGCGTAACACGAAACTGCCCCCTGCTTGTCGGGCGATGAGGTATGCGAACAGTGCGGTACGGATACCGCCTACGTGCAAAAAGCCAGTTGGGCTTGGTGCGAATCGAGTGCGGACAGGTTTCATAACTGACTCATTATATAAGAAGTTACCGCACAAGTGAAACATTATTGAAAAAACTCCAGCTGCATTTTATAATATGTAGCCGTATGAGCGTATCTACAGCGGAACGATTTTCTGAAGAAGAACCTAGAGAGCCTAATTTTAAGGCAGATGATACTGGTGGCTTGAGGTTTGACCTCACTATTCGTCAACTTACTGATCTTGCCTGGCATGGGATCGCTAGAGAATCGGAGCACCCTGATGGTGTGCCCGATCTTGCGGAATGGTGGAATACTATGCCCTTGGATGCTCGTGGAGATTTACCGGATCCTTATGGCCAGATGGCCGATGACCGAGAACAATGGGAAACAAACGGTGCTGCCACTGTTCATTTTGATCACGATGAACCAGAAGATCCTCGCGCCAATTAGATACGTTCGCCTTTAGCTGTTGCGTGCCAGTGACTCAAGTTGTGAGTCGGTAAGGTTACCACCAGTTACGGTGTACCATGTGCCATTTGAAACCCATGTGGCATTGGTGTTACTCAGTCGGTAGACTGTAGTATTTCCAACCTGAACAGCGCGGTAGTTCGGTGCGCCGCTAGCATCTGTAGCTCCAACGTCCTTGATGATGTCGTTGCTCGAAAGATTAGTGCGCTGTTGAATAAGTTGATAATCACCACTAGCTCCACTAAAACCAACGGTTAGTTTGTCGTTTTGAGCTTTAACTCCAGTGAAGGCAAAGCCAGAAGCCTTAAGGTTGGGCATGTTACTGCTGACGCCAGCTTGGACGCTGGCGACCTTGAACTGAAGGCCTGGTGTGTTTTGGTACGCGGCGAGGCCTGCCATAACAACTAGAGCCAAGGTTCCTGCCAACATGCTGCCTACGTGACGACGAACGTGTTTTTTGTAGTCACGGGTGTGGGCTTTCATGTCGACGAAGTGGCTGGCATTAGCGAGGGCGTGCTCAAAGATATCCGTCGTGGGTTTATTGTTAGGCTGAGGTGGTGGTGAGGTCGGAGGCACTTCCCCTTCAGGTTTCACGGGGACTGGCTGAACCGCGAGTGGTACTATGCTTGGCTGTATGGCCGCTGCAATAGGTTCACCGTGGCGAGTTACCTGTGTACTACGTGGAGTGGTTTGCGCACGTGCTAAACGGGCTTCATCAACTGTTGCGACAGATTGCTTCGGTACGATGAGACTTGGCGTAGCATGCTGTAATGCACCTGCAGGTCGCAGTTGTTTATGTAGACTAGGCTGTGGACGGTGTACTGCTTTGCGCATGAGGGTAATCGAATTCTGTACGGGATGAGCTTTGGCGTGGTTAACGTCAGCGCCTTTGGGTCGAGGGCCGTTCGGACGAGCAACGCTAATAGCAGTACTTTGCTCTTTGCGGGCTGGAACAGTTTTAGCTGGCATTGGGGCGTGGGCTTTTGCATGGTTGAAAGAACGTGCTCGACCAGGCTTTTTGGCTGGTTGAGGCGCAGCTGGAGCTGCCACCGTGGCAGATTTACTCTGCACCGCAGAAGTAGTCTGAGAAGGCATAGTACGAGCCCTAAAGAAGCCGTCGATATTTTTGCCGGCACGAACGGGGGCGGATTTTGCGTCCCCCAATATTGCGCCTGTTACTGCATCGTATCGCTTGCCGTTCAGCTCAATTGTTGTTTTGCTTTGCATGGTTTCCCGTTACACGTCTAATTACATGTATAGTAATGCTTATGCACTGCAAAACGCAAGCGGTAAGCGAGTAATCACTTAAGAACTTTTACTCTGTGGTGAGCAAAAGCTCCCAACCCTTTCGCTGGTGCGGTATACTACTATATAACTATGGACTTTCTTGACCCTAAAAAAGAGCGACGTAATCAACTAACGTTACTTATAGGTTATTGCTTTGTGGCCTTAGCGATCGGCATCGCTACCCTGATCTTGCTCTACCAGTCATATGGCTATGGTTTGGATGGCAAGGGTAATGTTACGCAGAATGGTCTAGTTTTCGTATCGAGCCAGCCAAGTGGCGCGGATATTTACCTGAACAACAAACTGTACAAGTCCGCTACTAATAGTCGCGTGGTTGTGCCTTCCGACACTTACACGCTCAAGGTATCTAAGACAGGTTATCGCTCATGGCAGCGTCAAGTAGTTGTTAATGGTGGCGATGTGCAACATTTTGATTATCCGTTCCTCTTCCCCTCTAAACTACAAACAAACACTCTCGCCACTCAAACGGTGACTCCTAGTATTGCTATGCAGAGTCTTGATAAGCGGTGGATGTTGCTTGGTCAGGCTGACAATCCAGGCGCATTTACGCAATATGATCTCAAGAATCCTGCGCAGCCGGTTGCGACTACGGTCACCTTGCCCGCCGACGCATTTACGGCTAGTGATGGGGCGCAGACATGGACTCAGGTAGAATGGGCCACTGATAATCAACATGTGTTACTACTCCATACCTACGTGACGGGCAGTACAACGACCAAAGAATATGTACTCCTCGATCGTAACACTCCAGCAGATTCGATAAATGTAACCAAGACACTTAGCCTCTCGCAATCTGAGACGGTCAACTTATTCAACAACCGTACTCAGCAGTTCTATGTATACAGCTCTTCGGATAAGACACTCTCTCGTGTAAATGGTAATGATGCTAATGTCGTAAGCAAAATAGAACATGTATTGGCGTTCAAGACGTATGCAGATGATAAGGTGCTCTATGTGAGTGACCAATCACTTGCAGGTAAGACCGTAAGTGGTCAGGTTAGTGTTGTAATGCAAGACGGTGAAAAAGCCAGCACATTGCGTACATTGCCGGCAGGAGCAGATAGCTATTCGTTGAACCTAGCGCAGTACTCTGGCGATTGGTACGTTGCAGTGTCTGCGAGCAATGATACGGCCACCTATGTTTATAAAAACCCTCAGAGCCAAGTCCTGACTAGTGTCCAGCTATATCCAAATCCGTGGCGACGCTTACCAGTGGCTGCTAGTTACCTGTCATTCTCGGATAACACGCAATTCCTTTTGGCTGAAAATGGCAGTAATTTTGTAGTGTATGATTTTGAAAATATCGTTCAGTATCACTATAAAGTATCCGCTACACTTGATACGCCGCAGACACATGCTGTCTGGATGGATGGCGATCGCCTAGAGTACGTCAGTGGTAGTAAATTGGAAGTGATGGACTATGACTATCGTAACCGCCAATCGCTTGTAACAGCGGATCCACAGTACCCTGCATTCTTCGCGCCTGACTTCACCTATCTCTACACGCTTAAAGGTTCTTCAACTAGCGGCACTACAAAGTCATTGCTTACTGATACGCCTCTGATCGTCAAACAGTAGAATATGCTGCCACCCTTTGTGCTAAGCGACTCTTTCTTCTCTTATTGAATCAGTGAAACTTCTCGTGGTTCGTTAGCATGGTAATGATGGCATTCATACGCCGCTCGCGCGTTACAGCTGTCTTAGCGGTCTGTAAACGCCACGCAATCGAGTAGCGGTTGGTTTTATTGAGTGTTTCAAAGAATGCTCTTGCCTCGGGGGTTTGAGCTAACTTATCTAGAAAATCTTGCGGGATTTCCATATTTGCTGGGGAATCATAGGCTTGTTGCCACCGCCCATCCGCCTTTGCGGCCTCTACCTCTGCCTGGCCCTGCGGTGTCATTCGGCCTTCGGTCGTAAGTCTCTCAATATGCTCAATGTTACGCTTTGACCATATACTCTTTGGACGTCGTGGAGTGAATTTTTGCAAATACGAACTAGCGTCATACGACGCAGTTTGGCTATCGATCCATCCGAAGCACAATGCTTCATCAAGTGCCGTGTCATGGTTGATAGACTCACCCTGCCCCTTTTTATAAAAACGGAGCCAAACACCACGATCCTCGTGATGCGCCATTAGCCAACTACGCCATTGCTCCACTGTGGTAAACAGTTCAATAGGCATGTCATTTTTTATCTGGTCCATAAGTCTACGATATCATGGCGTACCATGATCTTACTCCTCTACTTCTTCCAGAATTCAATTGCTCGGATCATCTGCGTCCACAGAGTTGGACCGTTACTAGCAAGTGCTGTTGGTGTCGATGAGGTTGCGGTGGTTGGTGCGGCTGTGTTTTGAGCTGGGTCCGGACTGATTTGCTCCCCCCAGAGTACTAAGCGGTTGGTACTAATACCTGGAGGATCACAGGTGATGAGTGTAGCGGTAGCTTGCTTGCCTTTGGTGTCGTTGATAACTCCGACGGCACTTGGCGGTACGATTTCTTTCTCAAAGATGCGGTAGGCATACGTTTTGCCACCGTAAGTTATGTAGAATAAGTCACCGGTAGTTAGATCGTGCAAGAGCGTAAAGGCGAATTTATATTTGCCATTATTGAAGATGTTTCCAGACGAGTGACCAAAGTACGCAGCATTCCCATTCTGACCGGGTAATACAGTACTTGGGTAGTGCACTACCCCGCTCTTGAGTCCATTCTCGATAACAGACTCATCCTCACTAGCAACCGAGAAGTTAACAGGGATTTGAATGTTAATCTTAGGCACCGTAACAGATGGTGGTGCATCGGCCGAAACTGAGCTGTCACTTAAGATAATCGGTGTGCTACTGACATTTCGACTTGGCTGGATAAAGGGCGCAATGATGTATTCGTTAAAGAATGTAAACAGAAATACCATGAGTACCAATAAGCCACTCAAAAGACCAAATGCTAATGACTGCAGATGGTGTTTAGCTTTGAGCTGACCGTTGCCGCTTACCGTATTAGCTATTTTCTTCTTAAGTGCTTTGGTTGCAGCTTTGGTGTCACCAGAGGCTAGTGTTTTGGTGACGCTTTTTGGTTTTTCTTCTGGGGCTGGCACATGATTTGCCGCCGTGAATTGAGGAGGTGTTACGGTCGGTACTAATGGGTTAGAAGCTGGCTCTTCGGCTGTCGGCTCTTCAGTATGCTCCAGCGGCTCGATTCGTTTACGGCTGGCTATACCTTGTTGTTTCTGGAAAAGCTTTTGGTACGGTGTATGTTGGTTGGCGCTGTAGAATTCCTGCCAGACCTCATGCTTTTCGACGTCATTAAGCTTGGTATAGTAGTGATGCCACGCGGTCTGAACCTCGGCCAGGCTCTTGCCTGAGGCGCTTAACTCCTGCATGTATTGCTGATGTTTACTTAGTGGCCGCGTCTCGGCTTTGACTTCCGCGATTTCGGTGGTAGCCTCAGGCTCGCCTTGGTAGGCGCGCGAAACTTTAGCACGAATTAGCTCAACAGCCGGATCATTGGCTGGTTGTTCTGGTTCAGGTATAAGGGGATTTTTATTCATAGGCTGCGGCCGCAACGGATGGGCAGCGGTGCCCCTCGCGTTTCTGCTACTAGTATAGTACAATACTTCTCTGGTAACCTAGGTGTACCGGGTTTTTTAATAATTTGTGCCGCGATGGTGGAATTGGTAGACACGCCAGACTCAAAATCTTGTGAGCTTATGCTCGTGCCGGTTCAAGTCCGGCTCGCGGTACCAACTATTAAAAAACTACCCTTCTAAGATCGCTGTGCTCAGTGCTTCGAATGGTTTAGTAGGATTTTGCAGCCACCACACGCTAGCGTGGGCGGCTGTTTTTACGCGCCAGACTGCGCGGTCTGTTGGCAATTTTGTAGTACTCACTTCCCCGTCGACGGCGGCTACAATAGTATCTAGATGCTTCACTATAATATGAGCCTTATGTTCAAGGGTGAATTCATGGAGGGTTTCAACTAATCGGATCAGATCCATGCCGTACGTAAAGGCCTTAGGGAACTTAGCTTGTATGCTCATCTTTTGGAGCTGTGCCATGCTGATTACAAATAGTGTTTTTGGTCGCATGAGGATATTTTTCGGTTCAGCAGCGAAATAATCGGCTGCATCTTTGGTGATGATTAGCTGGTGGGTATATTTTTGCGCAAAGGTCTCGAGTACAATAGCTGTTTCGCTGTTACGACCAAAATCTCCCGCCAGTAGAACCCCATCTGCCCAGGCCCCAAATGCCAAGAGCTCATCTAATGAACGCCGGCCGAAACTGCCACTAGGCGTGCTAGGCGCAAATTCTCCAGCTACAAATGTTTTACCGATGGTTTTACGGAGGGCATCAGGCAGTAACGCTCGCACCGTACCGGCGCCGGCTTTTTCTGCTTCGGCAAAGGCTTCACCTGCTGCAGCAAAACCATGCAGGTTTCCGCCTACAACTAGAAGCTTGCCTGCATACAACTTATTTTCTGGTCTGCTCCACTGCATAGCTGGAAAGAGTGGTTCTGCAGGTGTTTGGCGGTGCCAAAATTCGGGGATCATATTATAACGTCGTGACTTCTGTGATAGTTTGTTTGGTGACGACATCATTCTCCACGGTAATATCGCCCTTAAACTTTCTTCCGGCAAGTAATATGGGGAGCCAGAGTTTGTCGTCTGGCCACATGGAGTCATACGGAATGTCTTCCAGAGTGAACCATTGAGGGCGCATTTCCTCTGTCTCGACTGGCTCACCTTCCCATTCGGTCGTGACAAAAATATGACAGTAATGGTCGACATCGGGCAGATCTATGAAATGAATCTCACCGATGAGCTCAAGGTTCAGTGGTGTTACGCCAATTTCTTCCTCGGTTTCGCGGATAGCGGCTTGCAGTGGTGTCTCACCTGATTCTAATTTGCCGCCTGCACCGTTCCATTTATCAACTCCATGACCGCGTTTTTTCATAGCGAGCAGCAGCTCGTTTTCACGTCGTAAGAAAACTAGTGTTACGTGCTTCATAATCTATAGCCCCTCCTTCTTGTAGTTAACCTTGGCGTCTAGCCAGCTGGCGGTGCGTTCAGCCTCGCCCTTCCCCTTAAAGGTCTCGGCAGGATATTTTTTTGCGGTTTTAGTGAGCTTTTTCTCGATAGCCTCAGTAATATCAATACCCGTTACTTGCGCAAACTGAAAGGCGTATATAAAGATATCTGCAAGTTCTTCTGCGAGCTCTTCTCTATTACCGACTGGTTCATCGCGCCATTGATAATGCTCTAGTAGTTCACCGGCTTCGAGCAAGATTGAAGTCGCTAGCCCGCGCGGTGGGTTTTTATGCCAGTCACGAGCTTCTAGGTAGTCCCAAATGATCTGGTTGATGTCCTGAAAGGTTTTGTCACTTTGCTGCGGTGTGTTCATAAGAACTCCTTATACGTCCAATGTAACACTGATAGGACAATGGTCAGATCCGAGTACATTTGGATGGATGTCGGCTGCTTTGACTTTAGATTTTAGTACGTCTGACACTAGGAAATAATCAATACGCCAACCGACATTGCGCTCGCGGGCTCGAGCAAAATGGCTCCACCAGGTATAGAAGCCGTTCCCCTGTTTGAATATCCGAAGCGTGTCTACAAACCCTGCATCTAAGAATGCCTGAAAACCTGCACGTTCTTCGTTAGTGAAACCTTTTTTACCTCGATTTGGCTTAGGGTTGGCTAAGTCATCTTCGGTGTGGGCGACATTTAAGTCACCGCAAAAAACAACTGGCTTCTGCTGCTCTAGTTGCTTGCAGTACGCCAAAAAAGCTGGATCCCAATGCTTATGACGCAATTCTAGTCTACCTAAATCGTCCTTTGCATTTGGCGTGTACACCGTTACGAGCCAGAATGTATCAAACTCCGCTGCTAGTACGCGTCCTTCTTTGTTTGGGTCTCCGAAAGTATCGCCAGTGACGCCAAACTTCTCAATAATGTCTTCAGGGAAACCATCGACAACTTGGAGGGGGTCTTGTTTGCTGAATAAGGCAGTTCCACTGTAACCAGGCTTATCCGCGCTGTACCAAAATTGGCGATATCCTTCCAGTTCCAGATTAACCTGCTCTTGCTTAGCCTTGGTTTCTTGGAGGCATAAAATATCAGGCCGCTCTGCATCTAGAAATGGCTGTAAGACACCCTTCTTTAAGACTGCTCGAATCCCGTTCACATTCCACGAAAAAATCTTCATACCTCTAGTATACCGTACCCACCCAGGCTTTTCCCGTTAGTAGTATTTGCAAAGCAAAGATCTATGGTAAAATGCGGTAGATGTATAAGCGCGTGCTTCTCAAACTCTCAGGCGAACAGCTTGCTGGACAGTACGATAGTGGTATTGACGCTGAATTTACCGCCTGGCTCGCCAAAGAAGTTGGCGCGGTAGTCGAAAATGGTACTCAAGTGGTAATTATGGTCGGTGGTGGTAATTATGCCCGCGGCGCTCAGCTCGCTGGACATGGCATAGGCCGAGTCACCGCCGATAATGTTGGTATGCTGGCCACAGTTATGAATGCGGTTGCTGTAGCTGATGTGTTTAACGCTTCTGGCGTAGAGACACGAGCACTGAGTACGGTTAAAATTGATCAAGTTGCGGATCAGTTTACGCACCGTCGTGCAATGAGTGACCTCGAAAAAGGCCATGTAGTTGTTGTGGGGGGTGGAATTGGCCGACCGTATCTTACGACGGATACTGCGGCTTTATCTCTAGCTCTCGAGCTTGAATGTAATGTTGTTTTTAAAGCTACTAAAGTTGACGGTGTTTACGATAAAGATCCTGTTAAATTCAAAGAGGCCAAACACCTTAAGACTATTAGCTTCCAGCAGGCTGTCGAAAGTGGCGATATTAAAGTTATGGATAAGGCTGCACTAGGCCTAGCTATGGAATATCAGCTACCTATGATGGTGTTCAACGCCATGGAAGCTGGCAATATAGCCAGAGCGGTCAATGGCGAGCAAATCGGCACGAAAATTGGCTAGTACCTAACCTCCGTTAGAACTGCATCCAAGCTACAACTGTTTATCTAAACACTCCACAGTATGCCGAATGGCAGCATGTATAGAATTAAGAATCCATCGGTAGATCTGGAGCATCCAGCTGCAGTGTGCTACCTGGACCAATTTCACCGCTCAATATCTTATTAGCGACAGTGTTCTCGACTGCACGTTGCAAAGCGCGTCGCATCGGTCGGGCTCCCAGACGTGGATCGTTGCCGACCGCAACGATCTTGGCAACCGCTGCATCAGTTAAGCTGACACTAATATTCTGGTTGGCTAGTGTTTTGTTCACTCCGGCTAGCATTAAGCGAACTACTTGGGCGAGCTCGTCAGGCTTAAGTGGGCGGAATAATACAATCTCGTCGAAACGGTTTAGAAGCTCTGGACGGAACTGTCCGCTGCTAATAAGCTGGTTAGTAAGCTCGGTTTCGAAATCTTCGAGTTGTTGACCGTTTGCGATGTGCTCACGGATGGCATCGGCGCCTGCGTTACTCGTAGCAATTACCACGGCGTCTTTGAATGATACTCGGCGTCCTTGGTTATCGGTCAGCTGCCCTTCATCGAGTAGCTGTAGCATTAGGTTTAAGATGTTTGGATGGGCTTTTTCGATCTCATCGAGAAGCACTACACTAAACGGCTGCTGTCGAACTTTCA
>CAZBLZ010000016.1:22419-24125 GCA_964493045.1 uncultured Candidatus Saccharibacteria bacterium | reverse complement strand
GCCTTCTTAGTTGATGAAACCGGTACCGTGCTACAGGGTAACGTTATGAACGCCATGCTTGCCGAGTATTTCCTAAGCCTACATCCAGGCTCACCTATTCTGTACGATCTACGTTCTAGCCAAGTTGTTCCAGAGTCAATCGAAGCTAAGGGTGGTAAACCTATCCGTACACGTGTCGGTCACTCATACATTAAACAAATTATGCGTGAGCAAAATGCACCATTTGGTGGTGAGCTTTCCGGTCACTTCTACTTTCGCGACAATTACTACGCTGACTCTGGCTTGATCGCTGTAGTTATCGGCCTATACGTAGCTGGTCTTTCAGGTAAGTCCCTATCACAGCTTCGCGAACAGTACAGCAAATATCCGAACATCGCTGAAACAAACTTTGAAGTCACTGACAAAGCAGCCGTATTCGAACGACTTAAGAGCACTTTCAAAGAACATGAACAAGATGAACTCGATGGCTTAAGTGTCGTATTCGACAACGGCTCATGGTTCAATGTCCGCGCAAGCAATACTGAACCAGTCATCCGTTTGAATGCCGAAGCTAGAAGCCAAGATGAACTTGACAAGCTAGTCGACCAAGTTGTCGATGTCATTAAAAAAGACGCTTAAGAAGAACTCATGAAAGTACTTTTAACAGGTGGCGCGGGCTACATCGGCTCACATACCGCTATTGAATTACTCGCAGATGGACACGAAGTTTTCGTGGTTGATAGCCTCGTAAATAGCTCCCCTGAATCACTCAAGCGAGTTGAGAAAATTACCGGTAAAAAGATACCTCTATACGTGGAAGACGTCTGTGATGAAGCCACACTTGAACGCATTTTTAGTGAGAATGCTTTTGACGCCGTCATTCATTTCGCAGGACTAAAGGCAGTTGGAGAATCGGTCGCTCAGCCGCTAGACTATTACCGCAACAACATTGATTCAACTCTTGCACTTTGCTCTGTGATGCTAAGGCAAAACGTCAAAAAGCTGATCTTCAGCTCTTCGGCAACTGTGTATGGCACACCAGACGAACTACCGCTTAAAGAGACAAGCAAAGTTGGCGCAAACATCCCTAATCCGTACGGCCAGACAAAGTTCATGATCGAGCAAATACTACGTGACATTGCCGTAGCAAACCCAACACTTGAGATTACGATTTTGCGCTATTTCAATCCGATTGGCGCCCATGAATCCGGCCTAATAGGTGAAGACCCGGCAGGAGTACCGAATAATCTACTACCTTTCATCGCGCAAGTTGCTGTCGGTAAACTAGAAAAACTACGTGTATTCGGTGATGACTACGATACACCGGATGGCACCTGCATACGCGATTACATCCATGTTGTTGACCTCGCAAAAGGGCATGTAGCCGCGCTAAACCACTTGAGTTCCAACGTGACAACATACAACCTTGGCACCGGCAAGGGTGTATCTGTCTTCGAAGCACTACATGCGTTTGAAAAGGCCGCCGGTAAACCAATACCCTACGAAGTAGTAGCACGCCGCCCAGGGGATGTAGTGAGTTGCTACGCCGATGCCACCCTTGCAGCCAAAGAACTTGATTGGCACGCCGAAGAAACATTAGAAGAAGCCTGCGCTGACGCCTGGAGATGGCAATCACAAAATCCAACAGGTTATCGTACGGAAAATAAGGAGAATAAATAAATGAAATTATTAGTCACTGGTGGTGCCGGCTTTATTGGCGCTAACTT
>CAZBLZ010000016.1:14456-22319 GCA_964493045.1 uncultured Candidatus Saccharibacteria bacterium | reverse complement strand
GTCATCGGCACGTACACCATCCTAGAAGCCGTCCGCAAACATGACAAGCGCCTACACCACATTTCAACTGATGAAGTTTTTGGTGATCTAGAGCTCGACGATCCAAATCGTTTCAACGAGAACACACCATACAATCCATCTAGTCCCTACTCTTCTACCAAGGCTGGTTCAGACATGTTGGTACGCGCTTGGATTCGCAGCTTCGGTATTAAAGCTACTATTTCAAACTGTTCAAACAACTACGGCCCATACCAACACATCGAGAAATTCATTCCTCGCCAAATTACCAACATACTAAGCGACATTAAGCCAAAACTATATGGTACTGGTGAACAGGTTCGCGACTGGATTCATGTATACGATCATAACGAAGCCGTACACCTTATCCTAGATAAGGGTAAAATGGGCGACACCTACATCATTGGCGCCGACAATGACCACGTAAACAACAAGCAAGTTATCGAAATGATCTTGGAGCTCATGGGCAAAAGTAAAGATGACTACGAGCACGTTAACGACCGCCCAGGCCACGACATGCGCTATGCGATGGACTCTAGTAAGCTACGCCGTGAACTCGGTTGGCAGCCTCGCTTTACCGACAATGATGGTATGCACGAAGGTTTGAAGCAGACTATCGACTGGTACGACCAGCACCGTGATTGGTGGCAAGCTGAAAAAGCCGAGGTTGAGGCTAACTACGCTAAACAAGGACAATAAATGGCCAATTGGCAAACGCTAGGCACTAAACGTATCTACGAGAACAAGTGGCTACGTGTCGATGAAGACCAGGTGGTGAATCCGCTTGGACAGAATGCAATCTATACACACATTGAACTTACCTATGGTTACGTTATAGTTGTAGCGGTCGATGAAGATACTAACATCTATCTCACTCAGCAGTATCGCTATCCTATTAAGGAAATGACCTGGGAATTCGCCGGTGGCCAAGCAGACGGCGAAGACGTACCGACAGCAGCTGCCCGCGAACTATTGGAAGAAACAGGCCTCAAGGCGACTTCGCTTGAAGCGATTGGCTCGCAGTACTTAGATGCAAGCGCATCCGGGACAAAGGGTACCGTGGTTCTAGCTCGTGGTCTCACTAAAGTTACTACTGAACTCGATCCCTTAGATGGTATCAAGCAAAGTCGAGCCTTCCCTATACCTGAAATCAACCAGATGATTAAGGATGGTACTATCTGCGCGCCACATACTATCGCTGCCTTTCATCTCGCTTTACTACATATAAAACATACCCTTTAGAAAGGAGCAACATGAGTTTTGACCCATCAGGCTATAACGAGCTAAAAGTTACCGCAACACCGATTCCCGGTTTATTCGAAGTTGACTTACCCGTTCACGGTGACAACCGTGGATGGTTCAAAGAAAACTACCAAAAGGCCAAGATGGAAGCATTAGGGTTACCTGCTTTTGAGATTGTCCAGAATAACTTCAGTTACAATGTAGAGAAAGGCGTTACCCGTGGCTTACACGCAGAACCCTGGGAAAAGTTTATTTCAGTAGCAAACGGTAGCGTGTTTTGTGCCTGGGTAGATGTACGTAAAGGCTCTACCTTCGGCGTCACCCATACTATGGAAATTAACCCTGGTCGGGCAGTATTCGTACCACGAGGCGTAGCAAACGGATATCAGACACTAGAGGAAAACATCGTTTACACTTACCTCGTTAACGCACACTGGTCACCTGATACACGGTACACCATGGTTAATGCATTTGACCCTGCAGTCGGTATCAATTGGCCGATTCCGAAAGACCAAGCTATCGTATCTGAAAAAGATGCTGTCCACCCATTGCTTGCAAATGTAATCCCAGTGGAGTTGTAGAAAATGGACGATTCAAAATTTTTAATCGTAGGGGCAAACGGTCAACTCGGCCAAGCTCTGCAAGCTCAATATCCAAATGCTCGAGCCGTCGATTCAAGTGAACTTGATATTACCAACACAAGCGCCGTGGATAATTTCGACTGGACTGGCATTACTACCATATTAAATGCTGCTGCATATACGAACGTTGACGGCGCCGAAACGACTGATGGTCGTGCAGCCGCCTGGAAAGTCAACGCTACGGGAGTGCGTAATCTAGCAGCAGTCGCCACTAAGTACGATTTAACACTGCTTCACATTTCCAGTGACTATGTTTTCGATGGATCACACAACAACCATTCAGAAGAAGAGTCGTTCAGTCCGCTCAATGTCTACGGTCAGAGTAAAGCAGCTGGTGATCTGGTAGCTAGCCTCGTGCCTAAACACTATGTACTCCGTACTACCTGGGTGATTGGTGAGGGTAAAAACTTCGTCCGCGTCATGCTCGGCTTGGGCGCAAAAGCTATCTCACCAACTGTCGTTGCCGATCAGATTGGTAGACTAACTTTCACGAGCGAGTTAGTACGTATTATCGATCATCTGCTGACAACCAATGCACCTGCAGGGACTTACAACGCCACCAACAGTGGTGAGCCAGCTAGTTGGGCAGACATTACTCGTGAGATCTTCACTGATGCGAACTACGACCTCGCCGTAACTGACACCAGTACTGCAGACTACTATGCCGGTAAAGAAGGTACTGCACCCCGTCCACTTAATAGCATCATGGATCTGAATAAATTGCAGCAAACCGAGTTTAGTAGCCGAGACTGGCACGAAGATCTTAAAGATTATATTGCAAAAGAGCTGGCTGCATGAATCCAAGAATCGAAGTCATGGATGAGCCAGAGGAACTACTCGATTTAGTAGATAGTGAAGATGCTGTGATCGGTACTATTACTCGACAAGAAGTGCCGTCACTAGAAGAAAAGAAATTAGGTTTCACTAGAGCCGTTGGGGTCTTTCTCATCAATAGTAAAGACGAGCTTTGGATACCAAAACGAGGTCTGCACAAAAAGATAGCTCCGGGCGGTCTAGACTTTAGCGCTGGTGAGCACGTCGGGCATGACGAGCTCTACGAGGCTGCAGCGCTCCGCGGTCTGAAAGAAGAGCTTAGAATAGATCCTGAGACCGAGGAACTAGACATCATAGGTACTGTCCCACCATTCGCAGGTATGCCATACTTTCACCGGATATTCGGCTATCGGAGCAATGCCATACCTGACTTCAACCGCCAGGACTATGACAGTTACGCATGGCTTAGCCCCCAAGAGATTATTGATAAGTTAGAGTCTGGCGAACCGGCGAAAGAAGTTCTATTGCCAAGCACACAATTAGTAGCACAATACTTAAAACGTAAAGAAGGAGATTTATAATGAAAGGTCTTATATTGGCAGGTGGTTCAGGCACGCGTTTGTACCCTATTACAAAAGGCATCAGCAAGCAGCTCATGCCGATTTACGACAAGCCCATGATCTACTACCCACTCAGTACACTGATGATGGCCGGAATCCGTGAGATTATGATCATAACCACACCAGAGGATTCCGCCAGCTTCCAGCGCTTGCTTGGTGATGGCTCACAACTTGGCTGTCGTTTTGAATATGCCGTACAGCCCAAACCAGAAGGCCTCGCCCAAGCATTCATCATCGCTGAAGAATTCATTGGCGACGACAAAGTGGCCATGGTACTTGGTGATAACATTTTCTACGGCCACGGCTTTGGTAACAGTCTAAAGAAGTGTGTAAATCCTGACGGTGGTATCGTGTTTGCCTACCAAGTTGCCGATCCAGAACGCTATGGCGTCGTAGAATTTGATGATCAGCGTCGGGCAGTCTCAATCGAAGAAAAGCCAGAACACCCAAAAAGCAACTACGCAGTGGTTGGCCTCTATTTCTACGACAATAGCGTCATAGAAATCGCTAAAACAATTCAGCCTAGCCCGCGTGGTGAACTAGAGATTACATCTATCAACGAAGAATATCTGAAGCGCGGCAAGTTAAAAGTTCAGACCATGGGTCGCGGCAGTGCCTGGCTTGATACTGGCACTTTTGAAAGTATGAACCAAGCAAGTCAATTCGTAGAAGTCATAGAAGCACGCACCGGCTTTAAGATCGGATGTATTGAAGAAGTTGCCTACCAAGAAGGCTTTATTAGTGCCGAACAGTTACGTGAACTAGCAGAGCCTCTTAAGAAGTCGGGTTATGGCTCGTACCTACTGAGCCTTATCCAAGCTTCAGTTTGACCATTCCTGTCCGCCACTAATGCGGGCACCCGCCTGCTTCCAGTGTCAAACTTAGCGCAACGGATCAATTTTCTTTGCGGAAGATACGGCCGCGTAATGCAGTCGTTCAACGACACCAAAAACGCAACCTGCGTGAGGGTAGGGGCGTGCTTCATGGCCTCCGCCATTGAAACCCCTATCCTCGCGTTCGTACTTTAAATAATGGCGGCTAACTATCTATTAAATAACTTAGACGGGGTTAGTCTGAACGAGAAAGATATCTACAGTTATCCATACTAGAACATGTATTAAATCTTAATATTAGACACTCAGTTTACCCAATCTAATAGCTTATTCCACTATAGTTATCGGTCTTTACGCTTGAGCTTTTAGATGTTATTCTACAAGTATGTATCGTAAAAATAAAAAGTCTCAACCTAAAGTACGCAATACTCTCGTTTGGTATGCGGTAGCAATCGTTGTTGTGGCTGGTGCATTATCTTTTACAGCCTGGCATCTCTCAAGCAACAAAGCTGATTCTCATTCTAAAAATGGCAGTTCAGCGACCAAGCAGAAGAAAAGTAAAATAGACCTCTCACCTGCCACTCCTTCAGATCAGGCAGACAGCGACTCGCATAAATCAGATATCGTAAAACAGCAGGATAGTCCACCACCCACTACCGCAACTGCATCACCCGTGATTGATTTTGCAGGGTACAACGATCCTGGGACAAATACACAACTGGAAGTAGATTCACATGTTGATGGCGTAGTCGAAAGTGGCGGAACTTGCAAACTTACCGCAACTATGGGAAGTCGTACTGTTACGAAAACCGTAACTGGGGTACGAAATGCACAAAACACCTCTTGCCCTGGGTTTATCCTTAGTAATAGCGATTTTGGTGCTTCAGGTACGTGGAACATCCAGGTGTCCTACAGTTCAGCGGCATACAGTGGAACCTCTAAG
Organism: uncultured Candidatus Saccharibacteria bacterium; assembly: GCA_964493045.1. GTDB lineage: Bacteria > Patescibacteriota > Saccharimonadia > Saccharimonadales > UBA4665 > JAJZCD01. The sequence continues at coordinate 17,248 of CAZBLZ010000016.1, read as the reverse complement.
GCTCAGACATTAAAAGTAGATGACTAAATACCTAAAATACACCGGCCTTGCGACATTTATACTAACCCTTAGCACGATTGTGTTCGGGGTAGGACACACCTTTGCACTGTCTGGCGGGCAATTCAGCGCAGGTCGAATAATTGATGATTTCGTCTTTACCAATAGCAATACTATGTCCGTTCAGGATATTCAGAACTTCTTGAACGCTAAAGTGCCAACATGTGACAGCTGGGGCACTCAGACTTACTCAGGGACGACTCGTGCTTCATACAGCCGAGCTCGTGGCTACAAAATGCCACTCACATGCCTTAAGAATTATTACGAAAATCCAAATACATTAGCCAACAACTTAACCGTAACAGATGGGCAGACTGCGCCTATTCCAGCCGGAGCAGAAAGTGCCGCGCAACTCATTAAAGACGTATCCGTCCAGTACAACATCAACCCGGAAGTACTGTTAGTCCTACTGCAAAAGGAGCAAGGGTTAGCTACAGATGACTGGCCATGGCCTACTCAGTTCCAGAAAGCAACTGGATATGGCTGTCCGGACACTGCCGCCTGTAACTCTCAGTATTACGGTTTCTATAACCAGATCGCTAATGCTGCATGGCAGTTCAATTACTATGCCTCGCATCCCACTTCGTACAATTACCGATCAGGTATCACCCGCTCTATTGCATGGAGCCCTTCATCATCGTGTGGAGGAGCCAATGTAAGTATTCAAGATCAGTCGACTGCCGACCTATACAACTACACCCCTTACCAACCAAACGGTGCAGCCCTTAATAACCTAACAGGCACAGGTGACAGTTGTAGTTCTTATGGAAATCGTAACTTCTGGTATTACTTCAGCACCTGGTTTGGTACAACCTACGCAAATGATACTGGTACCGCCCACCCAATCGGGACACTCATAACAGATGGGCAGCGTGTATACATGATGGAAGCAGCTGGCCGCCAATGGATAACATCTCCAGCGGTATTCAATAGCTATGGATACGTGTGGTCAAGTGTAATGCCCGCGTCAACTGGTGACCTCAATATGCCTATTAGTAGCGCTAGCGCTAACCTAGCCCCCGGGACACTGGCCAGCGACGGCGATGGAAATGTATATATAATTACGTCCTCTGGTGGTGTAGCTCAAAAACAATGGCTTTCATACAGCTCATTTACATCACTCGGATATAACTGGTCACAGGTTCAGCAAGTAGCTGCAAGTGACCTACCAGCATCAACGATATCTGGCGTATATACTAGCGCGCAACATCCAGGTGGAGCACTCATAGTCCAACAAGGAAACGTCTATCTTATAGATCAGTCCACTAAACGCTATGTCAGCGCCCTTGCCTTCGCTTCGAACTACTACCACTGGAACAGTCTCGTACAAGGTACAGACACCGATGCGAGCCTGGCAACCGGAACTCCTGTAGACATTCACAACGGCGCCATACTTTACAGCGGTGGATCTATATATGTCACCGAAAGTGACACTAATGGAGCCCTCAAACAGCCTATAGGACCTTGGGAATGCTATGCAGACCGACTGCACTACAATAGTAACTTCTGGTATAACATACCTAGTTCTGAGCTTCCTACTCGTACCGGCTCCCTGTTTACGTGCTAGAATATAAGAAATTGTTTAGAGTATAGGATATTATGAAAAACATTCTTATTATTTCTCATGGTGAAATCGGTACACAGATGGCAGGGACCGGTATCCGATACCACTATATGGCAGAGACACTTTCCGCGGCAGGATTTGACGTAACAATAGGGTTTTTCAGTCCAGAATACTTACCTGACGACGCTTTCAAGCGTTCGTACAATGTAGAGTCAATCAATGTGCATGACTTCCAGCGTTCATTTATGTGGGCTGATGCAATCATCGCTCTATGGGTGAGCGAAGCAATCATCGATTTCTGTAATACAGAGAAAAAGCAGTTAATTTTTGATGTATACGCACCCGTACCTGTCGAAAACCTAGCTCAGAAAGTATTTTCACAGAAGCCGATAACTGAGGCAGATGAATTTGCATATACTGCATCACTCAAAGACTATCGTAAGTTCTTTGAAAATGGTGATGCGTTCCTATACTCAAACCAGCGCCAGGTCGATTTCTGGCTTGGTTATATGTTCGGAGCTGGTCAAGTATCGCCAAAGACGTATCTAAAGAGGAACGTCTTTGAGCAATCGCTGATAGCTCCAATGGGTATCGACACCTCACAGAAGCTGAAGCCGTCAAAACCTCTCTACAAGGGTGTCCTGCCAGGTGTAGCCAAGGATGATATCGTAATGGTTTGGAACGGTGGTATCTATGACTGGTACGACGGCGTAACGCTCATCGAAGCCATGGAACTCGTTGCAACTATGAACCCTAAGATCAAGATGATCTTCCCTGGTACAGAGCACCCAAACAAGACACTTCCAAAATGGAAAGAAAGCATCAACACACAAGAGCGAGCAAAAGAACTCAAAGTCTTGAATAAGAACGTCTTCTTCTTTAAGACCTGGATTGATTACCATGCTAGAATTGGCTTCTTACTTGAAGCAGATATAGCTATATACACTCATAAACCATCAATTGAGAGTGAGTTCTCACACCGCACTCGAGTACTCGACCACATGCTTGCGAGTCTACCGACCGTTGCGACAGAGGGTGACTTCTTTGCAAGTTACGTTCAACTACACGACCTGGGTAATGTTGTACCGGCATATGATAAAGTTGCGTTAGCTCATGCTATCGTTGATCTGGCAAAACCAGAAAACTTAAAGAAGGCCGAACGTAATATTCA
>CAZBLZ010000016.1:0-14356 GCA_964493045.1 uncultured Candidatus Saccharibacteria bacterium | reverse complement strand
TGATAAACTGTCTGTAATGCATACTAAAAAACCACTTGTCAGTATTGTCATCTTAAACTGGAATGGCCTAGAAGACACAAAGATCTGTCTAGAGCACGTGCAAAAGCTTGACTACCCAAATACGGAAATAGTAGTAGTAGATAATGGCTCTTCGAAAGACAACAAAGATTATCTAGCCAAGTTTCCAGGGATTATATATATAGACAATCCGACTAACCGAGGTTTTACGGGTGGTCATATTGATGGTCTTGCACACTGCTCTGGAGATTTCATCGTCCTACTCAATAACGATGCAGTTATACAAAAAGACTATATAACAAAAGCACTTGCCCATTTCGAAAATCCAGATGTTGCAGTTGTTGGTGGACGAGCTTACTGGTGGAACGATGATGCTCCATTACTGGACACTTCTAATCCTTTCTATTCTTACCAGGAGGTCGATCAGTACAGTGGTGAAGCTCGCATGCTCAGCGGAGACTATGGTGTTCCACAAGTAGTGAATAACGTATCTGGATCATGTGTCATGGTACGACGTTCGACAATCGATGAGCTCGGCTATCTGTACGATCGCTTCTTTGCCTACTTTGAAGAAACAGACCTATTTGCCCGAGTAAAGCGCGCCGGCTATACGGTACTATACGACCCAGAGTTACACATATGGCACCGCAACGGAGCAAGTTCTGGAGCAAGTTCTGGCTCACACTTTTTCTACTATCAAATCTTCCGCAACCGTTTCATCTTTGCAGTTCGTAACTTTGAGACGAATTTCCTACTACATTTTCTTTTTATCTACGCGAAGCTGGCAACAAAATCATTCCTGAAATACTTGTTGCGCCGTGGCGACCAGACTATGAACAAAGCCTACGCTCAGGCTGCCTTCTACAACCTCCGCACACTTCCACGCGCGATTGGCTCACGACGCAGACTAAGCGCAAAACTAGGTAAAAGTAACTACAACCATACCATCTACACAGAGCAGCAGGGTCTTTCAGTGGTTATCGACGCAACTAGCTTTAATAACAAGAAGCTCATGCAGACATTTGATGTCGTAAAGAGTGACACCAATCCACTTCACGAGTATGTACTAGTAACACACACAGGACAGGAGCAGCTACAAACAAAGAACGCTCGAACCGTTCTTGATCGTGATTATTTCAAGGGTAACTCATTAAACATCGGCTGTTTAGCGGCACGTTTTGACTGGATGGCCATAGGTAACGACCAGATTTTTGAGCATGTTGACACACTCCATAGTGCAATTTCAGCAAGTGTCGGCACCACTAAAAGTTTGATTGCGTTCCAAGACACTTCAGGCCAAAAAGCAGCTATCACCATACTTCGTAAAAGTTTGTTCGAACGAATGGGCGGCCTAGGTGTTCACCCTACATTTGAAGCGCTTATTAGTTCTCTGCTTGAATACGGCTTACTTAGCAACACATTACTTTTACAGCCTCTACTTGCAGGCGGGCAGACTATCGACCGTGCAGTTACTTTAAAGCTCGACCTACCATCGATCAAAGGGGCAATCGCTTACAATAACCATCTCATGCGCGCCCAACATCAGACTAAGTTTGATAAATTAGTCCGCCGCTACTATCGCCTCTTCCAAATCGTAACATTCATAAAGTGGCTTTTCATGCCATCAATACCTTTGCGATTAAAGGTAGCTCGACTAAAGAATCTATGCCTATATACACTTCGACTTAATGTCCGACTCTTGGCGCAAGAGTTTCAGCACATTCGCAATGAAGTGCTGCTATACAACACCAGCTATGTTCATAGCCAAAAGCAACAAGAAAGTATTAAGCATAGTCTCGAAAATACCCGGAAACATATACGTGACATACCGGTTTTCATCATATGTCGCGACCGCGTTGAGCCCCTCAAGAAGGTCATTGCATGGCTAGAGAAATGCGGGCTCACAAAGATCGTACTTATCGATAACGACTCGTCATACAAGCCTCTAATGGACTACTTCGAGCAGACACCTTACCAAGTAATTAAACTAATGCGTAATGTTGGACATACCTCACCATGGAAATTAGCCCTCATTCGCACACTCGTACCAGAAGATTTCTACATAGTTACTGATCCTGATGTCATCCCAGTCAATGATTGCCCTCTGGATTGGCAGAACCATTTCTTAGATCTCCATGAGAAGTTCTTCGCATACCAAAAGATTGGTTTTGGGCTAAAGCTCGATGACCTTCCAGACCAGTATCCACTAAAACAACAGGTAATTGACTGGGAAGGTCAGTTCTGGCAGAAAGAACTGGCAGATAAAGTGTACGAGGCAGGCGTAGACACCACTCTAGCCCTATATAAGCCCTATACTTATACATACACGCTACATCCGAGTCTCAGGACAGGAGAGCCATATGTAGCACGTCACTTGCCATGGTATGCTAACCCGGCAAAAATAGATGAAGAGGAACGGTATTATCGTTACCGTGCTGACCATAACGTGAGTTCATGGAACTCTGACACACTCAAAGACCGCTATGCTAAGGAGATGGGCAAGCAGAAATAACCTAGGAAGGTTTTTTCCCGACTACTTTTGCTAGCTTATTTCTGGTTCTCCAGATACGTGAAACCTTGATAAGGTGCAGCTCTTCCGTAAGTACTCTAGACTGCTCTTCTTTTACAGATAGCGCGTAGCGAAGAGCTTCGATTTCAGTAATCTGTTTGCGTTCTACTTCAAGTAGGCGCTCTACATCCTTTGATTCAGCGTCAATAAATAATTCGGCGGCCTGTGGCACTTGCTCAACCGCGGCCCGGACTAGGCCTTCATTCTTACGCCTATCAATTAGATTCAGGCCATGAAATACGGTGCGGATGTTCTCAGAAACCAGATCTGGTACTTGCTGCGTAGATTGAAGCTTAAACATCTCTACATATAGACGCAGGTGCGGTATACCATATTTACGCCATATGTTATCAATGTTGTTATCCGCTTCCCACCAAACGCCGCCAGGATGGCGACGATACACAGACATAGCCCGGTCAATAAAGCCGATCTTACCAACCTGCGCATGTAATAAGTGTAAGAACCAATCGCCAGGCACGATACCTTTCGGAAAGACTTTATGTACATCCTCTTTTGCGAATCGCCACCTATACATGACAGAGTTCGTCTGCATAAAGTTACGAACAAGTAGATCTTTAAATTCAAGGACCTTCTTATTTGCACGCTGTTCAGGTAACGGGAATAGCTCATCTGGACGTGAGCCATCATCATATACGACTTTTACAGGATGGAAACATACTGAGAAGTCCTCGTGAGACTCTAGAAAATCTACCTGCCTCTGTAATTTTGTAGGGTCAATGAAATAGTCGTCCCCTTCGCCGTACAAAACATATTCTGACTTTGCATGAGAAAGTAAGTCGAGCCAGTTTTTTTCTGGTCCAAGGTTAGACTTCTGTAACACCAAACGTATACGTTCTGGGTATTTTTCCTTGTACTCTAGTAAGATTTCTTGCGTGCCGTCAGTTGAGCAATCGTCCGCAATTATAATCTGCCACTGAAAGTTAACCCGTTGTTCCAGCACAGTGTCGAGACACTTCCGAATATATTGCGCATGGTTATACGTAATAATACATACAGATAACAGTGGCTTTACCATACGTATACTCTACCCTTTTTCGCACACTAGGAAAATGCTCGAGCAGAGATCAGGATATTGCTGACCTAATTGATAGCAGCCATCAAGATATTCTTTTGAGATTACATCTGTATTTAAAATCTTGTCCCACTGGAAGTTAGCTAGAGCCTTAAAGAATACGCCTGATCGGTATACCACCTTCAGGCCAGCAGCTTTAGCATCACGCTCAAGTGTATCAAGTGTGTACGTAATCTGATGACCATGTGCGGCTTCTCCTTCTGTCACGGCAGTATTGTGTGGGATAATCCCCATTTTAACTGCAATCTGTCGAGAAGCAGCGTTTGCATTTGGACATGCAAGGAAGAATCGACCACCATCAGCAAGCCATTCATCGTTAACGCGCTTTAGTACCTTAATTGGATCATCAACGTGTTCAAGTACGTGAGTCATGACAATGTCATCATATTTTTCAGGTAGATCAACGTCTTCAAACATTGAGGTATATATAGTCGCTTTATCACCTAAGCGTGTTTTGGCCTCTTCCACTGCAGTGTTTGAAGCCTCAACGCAGGTGACATCGTCGAAAAAAGGTAGATATTTTTCGGTAAATTCCCCTTTGAAGCTCCCGAGCTCCAAAAATTTGCCTTTTGTAAAAAACGGTGCAAATGCCTTAATCATAAATGGCTGCATAACGTCGTAGTCAAAGTTATAGCCGTATTTTCGGCCAACGTTATCATTAAATTCTTTATTAAAGTCTCGTTCTTTTGCCATATTGTTAGCCCCTCTTTAACTTTGCTATACCAAATCCGTTTTTACCGAAGTTATTGCCATTATATAGCAGATAGACGGTATTGTTCACTTCAAAAATATTCGGGTAGCACATCATTTCTGAATCCCAACCCTCTTCAGATAGACTGATACCTGCATTTTCGTCATCACGCGTCCAATGTACGAGATCATCAGAATACGCATAGCCAATCTGATATCCTTTACCCTTTTCCGTACGGAATCCCGCCATATGACGATAACAGAAATACATGTGATAGCGACCATCAATCTCTATAACTGTCGGCAGCGCCTGGCATTCATTCTCATCGACTTTATCGGGAATAATGCCACCTGTACGATCCCAATTCATACCATCATCTGAGATAGCGTGACCGATCTTATATACGCGCTCTGATGCATGGTCCTTGGTAGCCTCACTCCACTTCTTGCCATATAAGTAGAACATATGGAACTTATCATTAAAAACACGTACGAAAGGATCACCGACTAAAAATGGCTCATACAATGAGGCGCTCAGAAGGGGTCCATTACCCGGTTTCTGGAATGTTTTACCATCATCGGTGCTCACGGCAAATCCGGCACCTGATTCAACATCGACTGAAGTACGACGTGAGATACCGTTAGTATAACCATATATTTTGGCGCCTACACGCATAGGGCTGAGCGGGAAAATACCATGCTCATCAAATGTCCCTAGATTACCAAGCGGAATTATCTCATGTTCGGAGTAATCTATAATCTCCTTGAACTCAGGGTCATAATCTACGTACTGGACATGGCTTAGAAACTTTCCCGTCTCATCCACAATTCGAGTCGAAAAGTACACTCGAACACGATCTTCGAGCACCAATGCCTGCGGAGACTGCGCATGACTTGCAAAGCGGCCTTTAAACGGTGATTCATCAAAGGTGAAAATCTGGCCTAGTTTCTCCCATTGCATTAAGCGAGTTCTCCTTTTAATTTAGCCAAACCAAACCCGTAGCGCCCAACTTCATTTCCAAGATATAGCATATATACTTGACCGTCGAGTTCAAAGACATGCGGATAAGCAGTCATTTGGTTATCGAACGCATCTGCTTCCGTAGATATTTCTATGCCGGTTCGAGCGTCGTCACGCGTCCAATGTACAAGATCATCCGAATAGGCATAGCCAATTTTACGGCTCTTAGTATTACGAAAACTCGCCGGAATCCACCCACAGAAGAACATATGGTAGCGCCCATTAGCATAAAACACGTCTGGGCTCGCCTGCGATTCATTCTCATCCCAGTTGTCTGTAATAAGATCGCGGCCGTCTTTCTTCCAGGCCAGCCCATCCTTAGATGTAGCCATGCGAATTTTATGGCTAATTTCAGGCCGCCCGTTCACCACCGTCCACTTCTTACCCGCTATATAGAACAAGTAGTAGGTGTCTTTAAATCTACGGATCTTAGGGCCACTCAGAATAAATGGCTCATCCAACGTAAACGACAGCACAGGACCATCACCGAGACGTTCAAATGTTTTGCCGTCATCGGTACTTTTAGCTATACCAATCGCCGTATTGAAAGGCACCGAACTAGGACGAGTCCACCCAGCGTAATATGCCCAGACGGCATTGTCACGACGGATAACTGATACAGGATACGTGCCAAATTCGTCAAAACACCCTTTTTTACCAAGCGTAAGAATGGGGTCAGAAGCTACTTGTAATACCTTAGACAGATCTGCTCGATCCAGATCCACATAGGCTGAATAGCTCACAAACTGGCCATTTTCATCTCGTGGAGGACGACACGAAAAGTACACTCGTACAAAATCATCAAACACTAGCGTTGCTGGAGCCTGTGCATATTCCGCAAGCCATGGTCTATCTCCACCGGCGTAATCACGTGGATCAAATACTTTACCTAGTTTTTCCCATTTAAACATCCGTATACTCCTCGGGCTTACTCACATACCATCCATTATCTTTACCGCCCACCGTTAAACGCTCATAGTAATAGCCGCTGAACCCAGCCCGCTCCATAAGCTCGCCTACCTTCTCTACGTCATATACTACACGATGCAGCTCAAAATTAGCGCCGTCCCATGTAGCAAAGCATGCACGATTATCACCATCTCGTGGCTGCCCTACGGAACCCGGATTGCAATAGACTTTATCACCATAATCTTCAATACGAGGCAAGTGGGTATGACCTGAAGCAAAGTACTTGCCCCCTACCTTGCTAAAATATTCCTTGGTTGGCTCACGCAGATACTCATCGAGTGGATCAGTCCAGCCGCCATGCACCATTTTGAGGTCTTGGTATTCTCGATGAACTGGTAGTGCCTTCAACCAGGCGAGGTTTTCTGCGCTAACAATCTTTTTTTGATAGGTAATAGTGTCATTAACCGTCTGAGAGCGATCACAGAAACTATCAGCCAAAAGATACCAGTCATGGTTGCCGATAACCGCTTTAACGTCACGACTACGAAGTTCATCGAGCACCTCGTTCACCTGGCTATAGTAGCCGACGCTATCGCCGAGACAGTAGATGTCATCAATGCCTAACGCATCAATTTCATTCAACACCGCTTTTAGTGCCGTGTAGTTGCCGTGGATATCAGATACGATCGCTATCATAAAAAATGTGATCCTCGGTATAGCGAACTGCATACCCTTTACGTATCTCGGGCTGTGTGGGCGTAACGTCGTCCAAGAAATATTTTACAGCCATAATACTTTCATTATAACCAAAACCCGCTCGAATAGAGGTAGCGGAGGAAATACGCGGGTTAATTTCTAACAATTTCAGAGCACCCCCATGGATACGAAATTGAAAATTCGTAGGCCCTACAGGTAATAGCACTGCCGCCATTTCACGGATAGCATCCTCAGCATGCGGTGGCATCGCTACTTCAGCCTTTTCAGTAAATCCTTCTTTTGCAAGCTTACGCCTAAGTCCCATCACGCAACACATGTTACTATCACCGTCAAAAAAGGCAGAAATAGTATATTCACTTTCTATATCTCCAACAATTGGCTGCGCCATAACCACTCCGCCAAGACCGTCTTTATGTTCGTTAAATGTCGCCTCAGAGTCTACAATTACGATACCTTTAGACGCAAATCCGTGTCGTGGCTTCAAAAGGAATGGCAACCCATACGCAGAAGATAGTTCTTCAAATGTACCTTCAAGCCGTGATTCAATTAGATATGCCGATTCTCTCTTTTGAAGTGCCTCATAAAATGACCACTTATCCTCACATAGCTCAATTAGCTCTGAGTTATTAAGCAACACTTTAACACCACTATCTTCTAAGCGCTCGCGATACTCATTCCACACCAACATATCATCATTGATGCCAGGTATTATCATATCTACATCGTGTTTTTCTATAATGCTACATAGCCAATCAACATAGCTTGGATCGGTCGTACGTGGCGCCAACTCAAATACATCGCAGAATGCAGGCGCTACAGAATCATCATAGATACTCGTACCAATAAGCTTGTATTCATCTTTCGCTAAGCGGAGCGATTTCAATGTTCCATACCCAACGATACCGGACGCTCCAGATACTAGGATTGTTCTCATTCGTGTATTCCTTCTTGATTCAACTTAATATCTCGCAAACACGCCTCGAGCGTAATCTGGGGCCAATAGTCAAGCTGTTCATATAAAGACGTATCTATAGGAAAGATATTATCGGGCGTATCGGGTTTATCTTCAAGGAATACTATCCGACCGCCTTGGGCAAAAACCTTCTGGGCTGTCTCAGCTATCTCAGAATAGGCCACATTCTGAGGATACAGACAAGGGTACACTCCTACTACTGGTTGCGTTACAGTCCTCGCTAAAATCTCGCTAAAATCTCGTACATCGATATAGTTACGTAGAGCATCATGTTTGCCATAGATAGTCACATCTTCGCCATGTATAGCTGCATCAACAATTCGATAAAAGAAGGGTTGGTGCTTAGCAAGACCTCTATTAACACCGTAAAGTTGTGAAGGCCTGAGTATTGTCAGCGGTAGAATCTGCTTATTGCAGTACCAGTCTAGTGCTTCGTCAGCCTGACGTTTCGTAATCGCATACATCGAGTAATACGGAGATTTTGGAGAATGAACAGCAGACATTGAAGAAATCTGTATTAGATGCCTAGCGCCCGCATGCTTTGCAGCTATAGCAAGCCGTAAAGCTCCTACTACATTTGTTTGTACCATAGACATGACCTCAGAATCATCTTCGTCACTAAATGCAGCAGCAAAGTTAATAACTACGTCTAATCCGTCAGGTATTGTGACATCTTCAGCTAAGTCCAGTGTTAGGTCGCAACCCTTTCTCCCAGCCGTAATAACTGTATTTTCTGTTCGTAGCCGCTTAATAGCCTCTTGCGCCAATGAGCTATTCGCACCAACCACTAGTACTTTATTCATACCAGCTCATATTCCTTAAGAAGCTCTTGGGTACGTACTTTGCCATTGAACATTAGTACATCAATAATCGAAAGCCCAACAACAAAAGGTTTACCAAATTGATCATATGATGCTAAATGCGGCTTCAAGAATTTTAAATCTAGACCATTTTCTGTAAATTCAGCACGGTCATACAATTCCGTACCACCAATAGAATTTATATATTGGTCAGCAGAAAGAGCCTTACAGAGCGCCATAACCTTCTGCTCACCCTTTAGAGTGTGATCTATGTCTACACCCGACGAAACGATGAGCTTAGCGCCAATCCCCAAATACTCACATATAGTCTGTATGGCATGATAATTGTAGGTGAAGAGATTTTTGTCTTCATACATAAAACACTGCTCTACTAGCGGATACACTTCCTCATAGTAGGGCGCCCTCTTGTACGTCATTTGAATAATACGAAGTGTACGAGCGTTTTCCTTAGAAGCGTCATCAGCAATGAATCGTTTCACAACATCCAGATAGTCTGAGTCTTTCTTTATGGGAATCGTAAACAAACGATCGTGATCACCGTCTAGTATACGATTGCGGTTAAACCAACCTTTTTTGGTAAATTCTATATTGTCATACACCACGAATTCGTCCACGGCTGCAATCAGCTGCCAGTAGCCGATATATGGTAAGAAATAGGGCTGCATTATGGCTACTTTTTTCATGTATTATCCCCTGTTACATTCTTAAGTAATTGTATACGCCCTTGAATGTGTTTTTCTATATCAAAAAGCGATTGAGCGCGTCTTTGGCCCTTTCGAGCTAGCTTATAGAGTTCTGCAGGATGCTCATAAGCATGCTGTACTTTCATTACAATATCTCGCACATTCGTCCGTACAATCACAACCTCATCAGAGGAAAATTCAGTATTCATATGTAGTTCATCGGCATTAAATCCGGCCACACCGCAGTACATAGCCCCCGCACTTAGAGGAAACCCGTCAGAACCACCTTCATATAACTTGAAAGGGCGATTAGGGGAAAGGTAGATGTCCATACTCGCATAAAACATCGGCAAGGCGGATGCATCCACATAGCCATAGAATTTTATAACGTCCTTAAGGCTGGATACATCAATATCCTCAGCACTAAACCCTCCAACTACATGAAAACGCATATCAGGACACTTCCGGGCTAGTTTTTTCGCGGCAGCAATAAATAAGTCATAGCCTTTATCGACACCTTTTACACTATATTTTGCCGCAACAAAACACATATCGAATGTCTGTTTTTCCTTTTTGTAAAAGCGTTTCATCCTGACATCTTCTTGCCTAAATTGCGCAGAGCCCGAAAAATCATATACAATGTCATCCACTTTACAGAGTTTTTTCTTAAGTAAATAATCTTTGAAAAGCTGTTGATTAACAATAACTTTTCGAAAAAAAGGTGAGTTGAAAATAGTCCGTAACATAGCATCAGATGACTCATTGTTGATACCGAACGCACCACCTGGGTTTAACAAGAATACAAACGGTATGCGATTCTTCTCCAAGAATGGAAGCATAGTGTATGTCTCCGCCAGAAAGTAGGTATAAGCTACATTGAAGGTGTATTTTTTATTAGGAGAAAGCAGGCGTATTTTACCCTTTGCTTCTGGGTATTTCTGTACATATTCCGGTAGCTGTTGTGCAAATTTTTTCGGTTCCATGCCATATCCATGCGCAAACCATGCCTTTGGACCAGGTTTCATAGGATACATAGTATAGTAGCGAAATGCAGGCAGTTGGCGTGTAAACTCAAGGAAATCAGAGTTACGTGGCCCTACTGCATCCCTGTTTGGCAAGACAGAATCTATAACGACAATATTGTCTTTGATGACCCGTTTGAAAATATTCTTTGCGCGTAAGGAAGCTAGCATCTAAACTTCCTGCAGAATTTTGGCAATCTTCTTAATTGCCTCTTCTTTTAGACCTGCGTACAGTGGTAAACACACAACCCTAGAGGCAATGTCTTCCGATATTGGACATGGCTGGCTATCTGCAATATAAGGCAGCGTGTTTAAGCTTGGATAGAAATAACGTCGTGGATATATATTCTGCTCGTTAAGCTTACGACTGGCATTTAACAACTGTTCAGTTGATTTAAATAATACTGGATAGTACGCGTAGTTTCGCTTCACTTCCTTGGAAATAGAAGGGCGCTCAACCGTATTAGCAAGCAAGCCATCATACAAATCACTGGCGGCTTTGCGCTGCGCGATATAATCATCAATATACTTCATATTAGCCAAGCCCATAGCAGCCTGAAATTCAGAAGCTTTTGCATTTATACCCACCATGCGATGCTCATCCCCCACGTGACCAAAATTCTGGAGAAGCTCAATGCGCTTGCTGATCATTTTGTCCCGAGCGATTAAGCCGCCGCCTTCGATGGTCTGGAAAAGCTTTGTTGCATGAAAACTACACATAGAGATATCACCATGTTCAAGTAGTGATCTACCCTTGTAGTTTACCCCAAACGCATGCGCTCCATCGTATATAACTTTAAGTTTATGCTTCTTAGCAATTGCTTCAATTTTTTCGACATCACATGGGTAACCGAACACATGTACCGCCATGATTGCTCGCGTTTTTTTTGTTATAGCTGCCTCGATCTTATCTGCATCAATACAGAAAGTATTAGGTTCTATGTCAACGAAAACTGGATTACAGCGTTCCCATAGAATCGCAGAGGTTGTGGCAACATACGTAAACGGCGTGGTTATGACTTCACCATCAGTAATATCTAAAGCATTCAGCGCGATCTGTAATCCCAATGTACCATTTGCAACAAACTGAAAGTCCATAACGCCCAGGTATTTACGAACCTCTTCTTCGAATTGCTGTACTAATGGGCCGTGATTTGTAAGCCAAGAGCTATCCCATATTTTTTTCAGATACGAAACATACTCGTCGAGAGGTGGCAGCGACGTCTTAGTTACGTTAATTCTTTCCATAAGTCCTGCAACCTCCTATCTTAGGGGCTTCCACGTGCCAGCAGTAGATATTGGGCCACCCTTTGTAGGATCATCTGATTTGATAAAGAAATTACATGCATCTGCTTTGTAACCTAGCAATTGCGCATTGCTTTCTTTAAACATGGATATATTTATCTTGAACGAATCCGTATTAAAGCCGCTTGCCGGGAAACTATACTTAACGGTGTGCTTCTTGTTGGGTTCATGGTTTAATTTCGTATTTTTACTGTTGTGTTCAATTATAGAGATGCCTTGGAACATTACTGAGAGAGCAAGATATACTGGCACATCTTTGGTAAGCTCATAGGTAACATCAAATTCTACGTTCTCACTGGTGTGCAACTTATTTTTAGAAACCATTTTAAGATTGAGCGACTTAAGGGTAGATGTTAACTGCTCATTCGCTACTGGAGCACCACCCTCATCGGTATTGAGGTTATCAAATATGTACTGGTTAGCGACATCATCAGGCGAACCAGAGACTTTAATTTCTCCACCTTCGATTAAGATTGCCCTGCTACAAAAACGCTTAACCGCAGCCATATCATGGGTAACGATTACAATCGTCTTTTTCTCTTTTTTGAGACGTTCAAAATAATCAAAACATTTCTGCTGGAAAGCGGCATCACCTACCGCTAGAACCTCATCGAGAACAAGTATGTCCGTGTTAGCACGAATAGCGATAGAGAATGCTAAACGTACCTGCATACCAGATGAGTAGTTCTTGAGTTTCTGGTCCATGAATTTCTCTATTTCAGAAAATGCGACGATGTCATCGTACATGCTATTCATTTCCGCACGACTAAATCCAAGTAAAGCCCCATTCAGGAATACGTTCTCACGCCCCGTGAGCTCAGGATTAAAGCCCACGCCAAGTTCAATAAATGGCGTGAGTTTACCGTTTACATCTATATTGCCAGCCGTAGGAGTATAGATACCCGCAAGCATTTTTAAAAGTGTGCTTTTACCAGAGCCGTTACGACCAACGATACCAAAGAACTCACCCTTTTTTACCTCGAATGAGACCTCTTTTAGGACTTCTTGTTTTTCATAGCTTTTACTACCGCCCCGTACGACACTTATAAGGGCACCTTTCACGGAGCTTTGTTTCTCATGTGGCAATATGAATGTTTTACTGACGCTATTTACTCGAATTGCTACATCATCTGGCATTTAGATATTCTCCGCAAAGCTATTAGCTTGGCTCTTAAAGTAACCTAGTCCACCGACTAAAACAACGACAACGATCGTGTACGGAATAAGTGTGTACCAGCCTCCGTTAAAAACACTATGAATAGTGGTACTGGTGTGCGTTACTGCACTATAGCGTATATCTTGGATGGCTTGTGCCATAGGGTTCATAAAAATCAATTTCTGTAACGTTACATTGGTTATACGGGATAGTGGATATAGGATTGGCGTTAAATAAAATCCACCTTGTAATATGACTTCCCATATATACCCAATGTCACGGAATTTTACAAACATAGCTGAAAGGAAAAGTGATACACCTAAGGCAAACATATATACCTCTATGAGTAGTAGCGGCATAAACAGGAGTGTCCGGTAGAGATCAACGTGATTTATAACCATAAATACTGCAACCACGATAAGGTTTAATCCTAAGTTTATAAGCGCCGACATGCTACTACTGAACACAATGATCCAGCGTGGAATACGAATTTTCCGGATTAGATCACCTCGACCGACTATAGATCCCAAGCTTTGTTGTGTCATTTCCGTAAAGAAGTTCCATACAACGATGCCGAGCAAAAGATATACAGGGTAATGAGGAATATCGTTACCAAGCTTCAAGAAGCGCACAAACACAACATATAAGATTACAAAAAGTAGTAGTGGGCGCAGTAGAGACCACGCATAGCCCAAGAATGATCCTTGGTAGCGTAGTTTAAAGTCAGTACGAACAAGTTCAGATAGCAGTGCTCGATTCTGCTTTGATAAAATACGATTAAACAATGTCATTGCTAGTAGGATACTATATATTAAAGTCATGAGTAAATCGATGTATAAGCCTGTTGTAGTTATTCCAAACCTTAACGGTGGCAGCGAATTGCTCGCAGCGGTTGAATCGCTTAAGAGTCAAACGATCCCCTTGCACATCATTGTGGTCGATAACGCCTCAACCGATGATTCAGTAGTTCAACTAGAGCAAAAACACTCAGACGTCGAGATTATCCGACACTCTAAAAACCTCGGCTATGCCGGTGGTGTTAATCCCGGATTTAAACGAGCTATAGAGCTCGGAGCCGAATACGTCGCCCCTTTTAATGACGATGCCATCGCACACAAACGTTGGCTCACCCAGCTTGTCGAGTATCTAGATGTAAATCCTAAAGTCGCTGCTGCAGCGCCAAAAGTACTTACAAGTGATGGCGAACGACTAGATAGCGTAGGTGATTACTACACCAACTGGGGGTTACCGTACCCCCGAGGACGACGCTCGTATAACATTCGTAAATATGATGACCAGATAGATATTTTTGCAGCAAGTGGTGCCGCTAGTTTGTACCGAGTCAAAGCGCTCAAACAGGTTGGTCTTTTGGACGAAGA
>CAZBLZ010000015.1:0-25234 GCA_964493045.1 uncultured Candidatus Saccharibacteria bacterium | reverse complement strand
CTATGCCTGAACCTACACATACTGTAGCGGTAGCCGAGTCAACCGACACAGCCATTCTGCCAGAGATAGAACAGCCAGAAACTCACACACCAACCAAAGTGCCAGAGATGTATGCACCGACAGAAACAGTAGAGCCAGAGCAAGCAATATGGGATGGAGTAGTAGAAAAAGAACTACTAGAAGTCTGCGAAGATTTCATAGAAGCGCTACAGACAATAGCCATCATTCCTGAGCAAACAGTCATTCTTGAGGCAACCATAGACACGGATGAACCAATAGCACTCGCTGAATCTATTCACGAACAAACGCCGCCATCCACCGCTCAAACAATCGTGGCCGAACGTCTGACTGGTCTAGTACCCGAAGAAAAGAGAGCGCTTACACCTCTCCTTGGAAAGATCGTAGAAGCCATACAGATTTTTGATAAACCAGCCAATGACCGAGCCGCGCCAGAAGTAATCCAAGCTACTCAAGACAAGCTTACAGGACTGGTTATAGCCCTTTTTGAAGAACTAGACATTGCCTACGAGTCAGAAGATATTAAGTATTTCATCACTATCCTGCTACACCCCGATTTTCAATCTTTGCATCTTGAAGAGTCAGCGTTAATTAACTTGGAGCTTCAGGGAACGCACGAAGCTAAATCACCCTTAACTCAGTTTGTGGACAGTAGTCTCGCCGACATCCAAGAAACAAGCAAACGATTACTTGGTAAGTTAGTCTTATTCTCGCACCGCACCGTTCCTGAATACGAGCTAGTAGCTTAGCCTCACCTTTTACTAATTGATCTGCAACCCTTTATAACGTACGCTAGTGAGCGTGCATATTACACTTCTGTGTATGAGTGGCGTTCTGGTGCTATGGAGTTACTGGTCACTACTGATCGGTCTCCGACGTGGAAAAAAGCAGCCAATTGTGACCCGCATAGCCCTGGGCTGTGCGAGCGCGCTGAACTTCACGGGCGTTATGCTCGGCGAGCGCACCTGGGGTGATGTGGTGTTCGGCGGAGCCAATGCCATCCTGTCAGTGGTGGTCGTTGTGCGCATGTGGAAATACCACGACAACCAGGTCTCGCGTATTGACCGTGCTTGCCTGACAGTTTCCGTCATCGGAATGCTCGCCTCGGCATACGTCCGTCAACCGAACCTCGCAGTCGGATTTGCAGCCGGCGCAGACCTCATCGCATTTTTTCCCGTCATTGAGAAGATAGCGAAGGAGCCCGAAACGCAGCCTGTGGCCACGTACTTCATCGGTTTCGGTGCTGCTGCCATAGCTCTTGCCGCTGACGGATGGCAAGGTCCGCTCAAGGTCAATTCGGCATTCACCGTGTATCTGATGATCATCGACATAGCCCTACCCATAGGGACACTATGCATGAGAGCCATATACCGCAACCAGCCCCAACTCGTCCCTGAGGAGGCTATCCAGCCCGAAGGTTAGAAGTGTAATACTGCCAGCCGCGGGGCGACCTATCTTATCGAATAGTCGCCCCGCCCTACCCTGAAACCAACCATATGTTACGCTTTATTACATATGAAAGAAGTTTCAGTAGTACTCGAACAAATAGCTGCTAATAACAGTTTTGATAACTTCCTACATTATGTAGAGCTAGATAAATGGAGTCGTGAAGCCGACATTCCATTTACAGAATGGCAGTTGTTGCTTGACGAATGGCCCTATGACCCCGCCTCTTCTATCGCAAAACATGCACGTGGAAATTGTGCAGATTTTGCCGCTCACGCCGTTCGTGGACTTGGTAACTGTGGCATTACAGCGTATGCAGCGGGCGTAATCCCGGACAATTACTTTACCGCCACGCAGCGGGCTTTCCTGGACTACAGTCATGCGCTTGTAGTAGGAGAGTATGACAGCGAACGCTTCCTGTGCGAACCGGGTTGGAACTCTCCTTGGGCGATGCCCGTTACCCCCAAAACGGTGACAAAGTTTGGTGGTCAAATCTTTCATACAGCGGAAATTGACGAGAAATTTCTCCGATTACATTACTACAATTACAGGGGTGGTCAGGGTGATAGAACGATTGACTTAGAACCACTAGAACCTGATGAGCAAGCTGACTTCGCTAGGAATGCCATGCGCTTATCAAAGCGCGGTATGGCCTTAGTCCCTAGTCTACACAATGACCCAGAACAGTATATTATTACATCCGACCCCAAGTCAGGACTACTCAGAACCCCATCCCAAAGTTTAAAGCTACCTGAGCAGTTTCATCCATCTCAGATATCCAAACGAGCGAATTATAAGTTAACAGAAGTATATGGCTTTGATGTAAAAGAAGAGCTTCTTGCATGTCACGCAATCAGGAAGGCAATGCCTGCAGATTTCTGGGTATCATAGATCACCCTGCGTTGTGATCAGTGAACCGTGCATATGGCGCGCAATGTTTTGCAAGGTCCTCGTCAAACATCCATGACTCAGCCTGGTTATGATAAGCTTTGTCGTATTGTCTGCTGTATTTTTCAAGACCATTACCATCACCCCATAGTTCAGGAAAATCTTTCTCCAATTCTTGCGCGGTAAACTCACATGCATGCGTAATAATTCCTCGTAATACGGTCTTGGAAGGGAAAGTAGTAGATGCAGTAGGTCCGACTGCACTGTTGTCATCCGGAACATCCGGTGCATCATCCTGGTACCCTCGAATGATAGACGTCCGTTCCGGCGTCGCACGGTCAGTGTCATGAGCACCGCATGCGCTCAATGCTACGCCACCCGCCAGCACGGCCAAAACCGGCACAGACCACCTGGGCATACGTCGTTCAAAGGTAGATAATAGTTGATTCATTGTCCCTCCATCGGATGTGTCTGCAAATTATATAGTAGTTATAGCAAGTGGGCTAATCCGGGTAATGAATATAGGAGAAGTGGGCATAGGGTGTTTCGCGCAAAGAGCACGTACTAACGCCTATGCCCACTCGCACTCTCCGAGGTACTACATCTTACGGACCGCTGCACGGAAGCGCCAGAGCGCTAGGCCGCCGCACAACAATATGCCAAGTCCTACTGCTAGAAATGCCATGTTCACATGATGTATCTCACCCAGCTCGTATGCCGCAGCAAAATACACCGACGACCTCACCGCCGTGTTAACGGACAGTTCAGTTGTACGGTTTTGATAGTGTTCAGGCAGCAGTTCCTTGAGCTTGACTTCTTGGATTTGCACCAACAAACCCTCAAGAAATGCGCCACCCGCAATTAGCGCCAGTACGCCGATCCAGCCCACGGGGAGAGACGCAGCTAGTGCTGTCCCTACTGCCACGCCAAAAACCATAGCCTGACCCTTAACAAGCGGCATACCGACAAGGCGTTTAAGCGAACCGAACAGACCAGCAAGCAACGCGCGTATTGCATACAGCACACCGAAGACGGTCAGTGACTGGATACCCGCACTGCGGAGCTGTAGCTGCAAAAGCCACAAACCTGACGCAAGAGCGACGTTGTTGACCGCCGTCAGGAGGACCAGCCAACGTACTTGCGGCGATTCCACCAACATCGTACGCACCGACGCTTTGATCGAGTGCCACAAGGCATGTTTTGGTCGCGAGATATTACTTCCTCGCGATAGTACTACTAGGCGCCAAGCGACTATGATCCCGCAGACGTTTATACACGGCTGCACGATGTATGGCAGGTCCACATCACCCAATTGAGCCAGGTAGCCTCCCAGCAGCGCGCTTCCGGCTTGGACCGAGGGTCGGATCAGTACGAACCGAGACTTGTAGGCGCCGAACAGCTCGCTGTCCTGCTGGCTTTGCATGATCGAGCTCGTCGTGTTCGTAAGAAAACACCACGAGATACCCGTGCATATTGCCAGTGTTTCAAATGCCCCAAATCCATGCAGAGGCACGAAGAACAGTGACTGTACTGTCTGGAGTGTCGTACCAAACAGAATGCTTCGCGGCACACCAAAGCGGTCTGCCACATGACCAGCAGGAATATCTGCCACTACGATTGCCAGCGATAAGCTGGATTGTACCGTCAAGACTTGGGACGGAGTAAGACCGTGATGCTCATAGAACAACACCGTTATGGAGTTGCCGAGGAACGCACCCATTACCATGTCGAGTAACAGGCAGTGCCACATGAGACGTACCGCAGGGGCGGTCAAATGTGTTTCCCTTCAAGAAGAGTGCTTAGAGCTTTCTGCTCCGTTATATTTTTATATCATAAAATGATTGTGTACACAAATAATATAACTGTCTTTATAAAATCTTGTTGACAATATTACAGCTTATTCAATAAAATAACCCTACCACTTGTTGAGCTTCGCTTGCTCCAGTGCGTACTTCGACAAACAAGGATCCGTCTGAATGAGCTGCGTATGGTTAAGCTTCACTTATCCCTATACACCTCATTCAGATGTGGATCAGAATATTCGCATCCCGCGACCGTTTAGTCCCGGTACGGAAGCGGTGAGGACACACAGGTGTTAGATGTTGCAGCAAGCTGCCAAAACAAGAGAGCGACTAGTCGCTGTAGAGCAGCCCGTGCATAACCCACCTCGGCCCTTCTGGGTTATTACAGGCATCTACGCCCCGACGTCGGTGGTTCATAAGGATCAAGTCGGAGCCAGTCGCTCCCAGTTCTCCTGTCCTTACTGGCTTCCCAGTAAGCCCGAATCATCGGCACCCTAAACTTCAGTCCAACCCAGAACGTGCTCGGCGCTTCACCCGTGACTAGGTGATTAAGCCGACGCGATGGCCGCCACTACTAAACCCCGCTTGGTGGTAGGCCGGGGAACGGCAAGCACGGTGATGCGAATCTGGGGAGAGGAAAGCTCGCGATCACGCGACCTTCGTAGGCTATCATAGCTACACTCTCCCCCCACCCCTCCGCATCCTTGTTTGTCGTTCCTCTAGTCTTTCCTCCGGAGCGTTCGCTCAAACAAAAAACACCCCACAAGGAGGTGTTTTTTGTTTGTAGTAGAGGTTGTTACAAAGCTTCAGGCGTTGTGGCACGAAGTTTGCGTGGCAACGTTAAGCTCAGCCCACAGACCAATACGAGCAGCAAGATCACATAGACTACGCTGGCACGAAATGCATGTGCAAAGTTAATTGCATTTGCTTGCCGAGCACTCTTTGTGACTGCGGCTTCAATCTGCTTGCTTGCAGCCGTATCTGAATCACCAGACTCAGCTTGCTTACAACTTTCAGGCACAATATTGCTGTCCTTTTCCGTTGAACGGTCATGGAAACAAGCGCGTGTCTGATCAACGATCTGTCCCTGTATCTCGGCTGGGACATGCATAGCAGTAAGATTTTGTTTAAGGGCAGGAGTTACATTGTCGAAGCTTGAGTATGCACCATGGTTTAGTTGACCGAAGAAGATCACACCAATTATGGCGACACCGATAGCCCCACCAACCTGTTGGACGGCATTCAAGATTCCAGAAGCTGAACCGGCGTGAGTTGGGTCAACGTCCTGCAGAGCAACTGAGAAGATCGGTACCATTATTAGTGATAGACCCATCCCAATTACGAGCAGCCCTGGGATGAACTGCCATGGATGAGCGCCCAGAGAGTAATGAGTAATGATCCATGAAGTGTAAACCAAGCCAGTTGCAAATAGAATTGCACCGAAGCTAATTACCTTACGACCAAATTTAGCAACCAAGCTATTTCCCAGTACCGCGAAGCCGATGGTCATACCAACAGCAGTTGGAATACCTGTTAGCGCTGCGCGAATCGGGCTGTAACCCAATGCAACCTGCAAGACCAAGGTAACGGTCAGGAAGTAACCGATCATGAGAGATTCGGTTAAGACGTTCAGTGCAAGACCACTTACGAATGTCTTAACACGGAACAATGAAGGCACAATTAAGGCAGACTTGTCGCGACCGTGCTTGCGAGTTTCGTAGCCCCAGAAAATAGCCAATGCCGGAATTGATGCCGCTAGCATAATAAGCGTCCAGGTTGGCCAGTCGAGATCACGACCTTCAATCAATGGGAATACGAGTAAGCTCAGTGCTACCACGATCATCAAGGTACCCTTAATGTCGATGTGAAGCGGATGTTCACTCTTACCTTCTGGTAGGTATTTCATGCCTGCAAGCAGTGCGAAAATGCCCACTGGGAGGTTGATCAAAAAGATCGGGCGCCAATCCCATCCGAAGATGTCTGCCTTAATCAGCAAACCGCCGATTATTGGGCCTAGGGAAGCGCCAAGTCCACCAAGCATACCAAACAGGCCCATAACACCGGCGCGCTCTTCGGGCTTATACATCACCTGCATGAGCGACATCACCTGCGGTACCATTAGGGCAGCCATTGAGCCCTGTAGCAAACGCGCAATCACCATAAAGGTGGAGTTCGGTGCAATACCGGTTAATAATGAAGTGACTGTAAAGCCGGCAATACCATACAGAAAGATCTTTTTATAGCCAAACACGTCACCCATACGACCACCCGTGATGAGCAGTAGTGCAAATGTAAGTGAGTAGCCTGCAACCAACCATTGGATAGTTGCGTAACTAGCACCTAAGTTTGCCTGAATGGATGGAATAGCAATGTTAACGATTGTTGAATCGAGCAGGTCCATGACAAAAGCGAAAGCCACGATAAACAAAGCAATTTTCTTTTGCTTGGCCGTGAATTTGCTTGCGTGATGCGCAGCAGCTTGTTCCATTGTTTTTATCCTCGTTTTAGGTTATTATTTTTCTAACTAAGATTTAAGATTGCTTAATATCTTAGTTACTAAGATAATTGTTTATGGAAGATATGTCAACAAAAAACCAAGATCATATTTTTATCACCGACGACTCTATGTCACGTAACCGCCGTGACATGTTGCGCTGCCTTGGAAATGCCATTGAAGACAATGGTAATACGAATGTGTTGTTAGTCCACGCAATTGCGCAGCATATAGGCTTAAGTGCTGTTGAGTTTGAGTGTTGGAGTCTTATATCACAGCATGGCCCCTTCACTGCCGGCGAACTCGCAAAGCGGTGTCGGATAACTACAGGTGGCATGACCGGGATGATCGACCGTTTGGAGCGTCGTGGCTATATTCGTCGCCAAGCCGATCCAAACGACCGCAGACGAGTACTTGTGGAAGCCATAGACAATAAGAGTGTTCGTCAGGCAATACTGACAGGACAGGAACTATACGCTCCACTACAAAAGTCATTTAATGAGCTGATCGCCTCGTACACTGATGAGCAGTTGTCGTTCATCATCGAATTCATGGAGCAAACCAATATTAGGTTCCATGCCGCTGTCGAATCATTACCAACGCTATAAGACAATATTTAAAGCTCTTGAGAATGTTGGTGTATTGTAGATACAAGCGCCTTACTACCTCTGTAAGAATACCATTCGCTAATTGCGTTATTATATAAAATATGCTATTATATGCGAGCTTTTCTGGTGGTAATTATCGCTAGAAGAAAAGCACCTTAACAGAAGTATGGAAATACACTTATTAAGGTCGGATATGTGCCAACATTACTCATATTGTTACATACCCGACCTCTATAAGAGAGTGAAGGATTTGTGAGCTTTGTCGGAAATACCGACTCGCTCTGAAGGGACGTGTCATGGACACCAACCGCAGTTTGTTCCGTCGCATCATCGGCAGCAGCAGGACCCGTGTGCTCATGGTCTTCGCCGTTCTGGCCGTCGCGGTCGCGCTACTCAGCTCGTACAACCCGCTCGGCAGTGACAGCAAAGCCGTCCCGGCGCCCGCCGTCAGCATCGAGAAGAACGCTGGTGGACTGCCGATCGGCACGGCATGGGTCCAGCAGACCATGATCGATGGAGTCGACCTCCAGCAAAACTGGGCCGGCACCAAGCCCGACTACCCGTACGGCGCTCCGACGACGATCATCGAGGGCGTTCCCACCACAACTGCACTGTGCACCGTCGGCACGAACGTGGCCAGCTACGCGCACGTGAGCAACAGCATGTTCGTGAACATCTCCGGCTGCCACAGCCTCAACGACGCGCTCGGCCACAACGACCACATCGGGTGCTACAACGCAGCCGCCGCGATGCACAACGACCTGTCCGCCGCACTCAAGAGTGCTCCCCGCAGCCTCAACGCCTACGACGCCCTCGTCCTGCAGAACAACCTGGACCTCAACTTCAACGGCTACAACGTTGCAGACGCCTGCCACTACCCGATGGGCCTCAAGGACCCCCGCGGCGCGCAGCCGGTCAGCTTCATTCGGTAACAGCCGGATCCGCGAGAGCAACCTGACCTGAGACCAGCACAACCGTTCCACCGTTCGAAGCTGCATGCGGCCGCATGAGACTACACGTCACGTGTGAGATCCATCGAAGCCATCGATGTGTCCCGGCCGCGTCAGCGACTGCTCCAAACCCCGCCCCACCCCGTATTTCCATCTTCTGCACGTCCACGAATGAGTATTCGTGCTGACGAGCTCTTTAAGAGCGAAACGTGCACTACATTTCTAGCTATATTCGAACACGCCGCAAATACTGTACGGTTGCATCGAGTGTCGGCTGACTATTATGGTCACCGAAGATGTATTTTTCTCGATATGGAGCAACTGGATCGTGGCGAGATACAAGCGCTTCTGCTATTTGCGTAGCTGCGGCCAACTCTGCGGCCTCATCCTGCAAACGCCACACCGTATGACAAAGAGTATATGACAGTGACAACATAAATTCACCGCGGTCTTTAGCGAGGGTAACCTGAAATTTAGCGGAGTTACCAGTTTTAGGTAAGGCAATAATTTGCATGCTCACTAGTATATCAGGATATACGTACTTACGAGGCTACAAAACCAAGATCAACGTAGGCGTTATGTGCACCAATGTCGAGGAGCTGAGTTGAGTCAGTCTGAACAGTTGATTTATACGAGTAGCTCGTACCGAGAGCCGTAACATCACCACTTGTCATATTAAATGGATAGGTTACTGGGTCATATGAATAATGACCTGCCCCCATAAACACACCAACCCAGTATGTTTGACCTGCAGTAACATCTATTGGCGTCGTAAATATATGCTCCTGCCAGCCAGTAGATGATGTACTGGTGATTGTTTCGGTGATGAGCGGTGTCGTACCACCGTTTGCCCATACCACACCCTGGTGGGCCTGGCTATCATTGTTGGCGAGTACTTTATAGTAGCGTACCTTGGTGATCTGCCCATTCACGTTCGGAGTAACTTTAAGTGCTAAGGTAATTGCCGCGCCGTCACCGCCGTCAGGAGTAGTTGGCACCGTGCTACCAAAGAATGATTCAGACAGATCAGGGCCGCCGCCTCCACCGCCGCCGCCAGCTGCTGGAGGTGGTGGTGGATAGAATATCTTCGGAAATACATCGTCCGTAGCCGTTGCGGACGGTGACGAAGTAGGTGTCCATTTGTAAATATGTACCTGATAATCTTCAGTGTACGAATCCGTGAATACACCACTGCTATTTGCAGTGAGCGTACGACTTTCGTTAACGACAGTAATGGTAGCATTCGCCGCACACGGCACCGTCCAGGTTGAGTTGGTATTGCCCGGACGATATGGCTGAGAAAAGATATAGAAATTACCTGAGTTATCCTTGCGAACAGTGTACTGGATAGGAACGCCAGTAATACCCCAGCATATCGCCTGAGTATTATTAGATGACGTCACGCTTGTTACTACACCGTCCTGTCCAGGGTTTAGAATTGGTGCAGCGAGTGACTGCACTAGGTTATTGATACCTTTGACCGCATTGTATTGCGTAGGATTGCTATAGATATAGTTATCTATCTTCGATGAGCCAAAGTTGTGGTCAAACCAGTTGAGCATTCGGCCACCACCGATAATCGCACTCCAGACAGCTTTATACAAATTAGAGGGTGATGGCACATTGTCGGAGTTCACCGTTTCAATGAAGAACGCCACCGGCTTTGAACCATGGCAGTAATCAGCTAGCTTCTGTGCGGCACGTGAATACCCCCAAATCCCTGGAGGGCCACCACCTGTTGCAACTGGACCGAGCGTAGTGTCGGTTAGACAATAGGCATCTGCCGCAACTACATCAACGTTCGAGTAATAATCCCAGTTTGCTTTCCAAGGCAATGTATTCACTGAGTACGTATAGTTTGCCGCCACAGAGAACTTGCCCAGGTTAAGGCTTATGGGGCGTGTTGAATCATACGTACGATACTTAGCGACATATTGCTGGGCAGTAGCGGGAACCACATTCCCTGCAGTACCGAGCACAATGTCAATCTCATCATCCAAGGTGTACATCTCAATAGTGTTTGCCATGGTTGGGTTTGAAGCAACTGCTTTCTGCACACTAGGGCTATTAGCATTCCCCAGTGCGGTTGCCTTCATACCAGCCGAAACAGCTCCTGGAGAGTCTTCGAGGTAATCGAACAAACGTATGTTCGTAAAGCCAGCCGCCTTATAACCATCGAATGGCGTATCGGCTGAGAAAACCGAAATCTGCACCTGTGAGGGTGATGGGCCATTCGTAAATCGGCTCATGTAGTTTCCATAATTAAGGGCAGGCTCTGTTGTGGTGTATGAAAAATCAAGACCAAGCATAAACCAAGCACCCGATGAGACATTTGGAAATGAACCAGTAGTCGTACTGTAATAAGCGGGCGTAGTTGGTGGGACAATGAATGGCCAGTGTTGATCATTGATTAGAAAGGTGTCACCTATAGAATAATGACCCGCCGGACAAGTATACGAGACGATAAATGTATCACCCGCAGTCACCGTAACCGGAGAAGACAGCGTCTGATACACCCAACCAGCCACGCCATCGACGTCATAGGCCGTATCACAGACAGTAGTATTCATTTTGGTGCCATCAGGCTTCCAGACACTGACCGAATGGGGCCCAGTGTTCGCCTGTGATTTAAAGAAGTTAACTCCTGTGATTTGACCACTGAACTGAATTTGCACCGTAAGACCTAATTCATAGCCCGCTGCATCGCCGTTAGTAAACTCCTCACTTCTAGGTTGCAGGTTCCCGAACGCAGAGGAGCCATTCACGCCGCCAAATGCTTCGCCCAGGAATCTGAGTGAACGTGTACGTACACCATTACTGCCCAGTACCGACGCACTAGTAGATGGACTTGAGGTAAGTCCATAACTGTTTCCAATGTTAGCAGAAAAATTAGGCATGTAAGTTCATTCTCCTTAAGGGGTATATATCCAGAGTGATGGGTCATTTGTAGGGGTCAAAGTGCCAGTATCAACGCTTAGGTCGAAGGTCATAGAAAAGGCATTAGGATCAATACCATTGATTCGAACCCAGGCACTACCGTTTGTGGGGATAGGGGTTGGGTAGACGCTAATACTCGTAGTTGGAGGCGCCGCTAGCGCTGGGTCGATAAATACATTGAGTGCAGGTGATATCGAGCGCAGACCAACACTGTTTACTGCCTCAATCTTATACACGTAATGTTGATTGAGTACGATGTATGGATCAAGGAACGTTCCATTCGTAGTCGAGCCAATAGATAAACCATCCCGAATAACCACATACTTAACAATCGCCGGGTCATTTACGCCAACTGAAGGGGCTGTCCACGAAAGTGTAACGCCAGACAGTAGCGCGCTAGCCGAAGGAGAGCCAACTTGTCCAGGCCCGATAGAACCCGGCGCTACCGCCACCACCGTACCGTCCACATAGGCGTACAGGTTCCAGGTCGCACCCGTATCTGATAGATCAATCGTGCCCACGGCTGCCGTTAGCTCAGCTTTTGTCGCATAGGTAGCAGCAGCATTCGTTTGAGTTTCATATGTGCCACTCAGGTTTACTGCACCTGTTTGACCATCAACACTTTGCACGAGTTGAGCGGCTGTCTGCAAGGCGCTATCCGCCTTATCTAAACTCGCTTGAGTAGAGGCATCAAGCGACGTACGAGCGACCGGCCTTAGAGAACCGTCCGTATTGTGGGCGTTTTGTAAAAAATCATTGAGGAGATTACCCCAAATGTCATTATCAGAGCCTGGAACTGGAAGTCGCGACATACTGCTCTTACGATTTAACGCCCTTATACTTATTACGTCCTATTATAACCCAGATTAGTCACTTGCAGAAAGCCGCAATTATCATAATGTTTCCCGGCTCAAGAATTCATAAGTCAGAGTATACTTAAGAACATAGTTATGCTTACACGAATGATTCGTGCACTATTTCTAGCTCTGTTTGTTGCTGTTATTTTTGCGGCCATGCCACAACATGCCTTAGCGTCAGTCTATGGTCGGGGAAATTATAGCAGTTGTAATTACACTACCGACTGCAGTACTTCAGACTCAAGCTCCGGCGACTCGGGGGGCACAGAGCCAGCTACACCAGTAGAAGTCACTTTGCCTTCAGGCCTTGAAGTGTCAATCAATCTGTCCGACGGACAAGTGATACCCTCTACCGGATACACCGTAACCATCACACCACTTAATGGCGTTGGTAGCACATTCGACCACGTTGAGATTTATATTGACGGCCAACTCATCACAACCGTGAAACCAGACGATACGGGGACCGCCCGTTGGGACTGGAACACTCAAGAATTTCCAGGCGAAAACGTTAAGATCGTTATTTTTGACACAGATGGAAAATCCGTTACTCATACATTTCACGTCACCATTGGCAAGACTGGTAGTGGTAACGGCAGTGTCACAAACACACAATCAGGTGGGGGCACGAACGAAACCACTACAAATCCTATTCAACGGTTCGTAGAGCGTACATATCATGGTGCCGAGACATTCGTTAAAAAACTTCCCAAACCTATCATTTATAGCTTTCCGTATATCTTATTTATCTTACTCGGTATAACTATTTTTATATTGCTTCTACAGGTTAAGCGCGAACTCAGCGAATATGAGTCTCTACTCATACGTCTTGACCGCGAAAAAGTTGCCAAAGAGTCGAAGCGAACCCTCATGGAGCTCGTGGCCCATTATCTGCGAACACCGCTCACTGTCATTCGCGGGGGTATTGATATGCTCCAAGAAGCCTCGCCGACGGCAGCTACAGCCACGATACTAGCCGATATTACCAAACATCTACAGACTAATATTGAACTAGTAATCGAGCAGATGCACGCTGTCGACACAAACGTCGTAGCCCCTTCAGAAAACACAAGTACCCCATCGAGTGCAGCTTGGCGGCAGCCAGGCTTATATGCCCCCTTACTTCTGATTGGGGTTGTAGTATTTTCATTCGATTACTTAGCCGAGCAATCAGACCGATTAACCGCCGGCCAGGTAATCTTTGCGACACATATCATTATCTATAGTGCGTTAGCCGTAGTACTGTATCAGGTTTTTCGACGACTGCAGCTTCGTCGTCGTGACACAGGAGCTATTAAACAACTCGTTATCGAGCAACAAGCCACTAACCATACTCGTGACACAATTGTCGACAGTGCTCTCACTCTTCTAGAAGGACATGTAGCTCAGCTTGATAATGCTTCCGCGGCGTTACCTAGCTCTGCAGCGAGCCAATTTATTCAAGATGGTCGTACTCGTTTTCATGAGCTGATCACAAACTTCAAAGTGGCTACCACTTTGCGAGGTAGCCATAACACCGATCCATATGTGTCTATGTCTACCGCAGATCTTATGCATAGGGCCATGGACGGTTTGCAGTCAAAAGCCGATGCTAAAAGTATTACGATAGATATTAAATCGTCCGATGGTACACCATACTTGATCCCAAGTCCTGAGCTATTGGCATTTGTACTCCACACTTCTATCGATAACGCCATCGCTTATTCTCCGGAGCAAAGTACCATTGGTATTGCCACGGCTGCCTCCCCTTCAGGTATAATTGCCGCCATTACTGACCACGGCCTCGGCATCACCGCGGACAAGCAAGCATATCTATTCCAGCCCTTCTCAAAAGCCGAAGGTGCTGAGACCTTCACCCACGAAGGTATGGGCTTTAGCTTATACCTCGCTCGCCTTATCATGACGTATGTCGATGGCTCCATAGAGCTCACGTCAGCACCTAATCAAGGCACTGTAGTGACTATTCATATACCAGTCCAAACACCGAACGAAAAGGAGCAAAAATAATGACAGGCCGAACTCATGACGCAGCCGCCATAACCGCCTTAGGCGCAATCGCTGTCTTTAGCGCACCGCGCGCCGTAACACTCGCCACCGTGCTGGCAGCCATCCTCGCTAACCAAATCGGCGGTATCGCACCAGACATTGACCAGCCAACTGCTCCGTTTTGGCGTAATTTGCCCATAGGCGGATTTTTTGGGCGAGCAGTTGATAAGTTGCTTGGCGGGCATCGGTTCTTGACGCATTCCCTACTAGGGCTTGCGCTGTTCGGTGTACTTGCCCATTTACTCCTTAGTTTCTTGCACCCAGTAATTACATCTGTAGACATCGGGCTTGTTTGGTGGGCGTTCATGATAGGCATGCTCTCTCATTTAGTGATGGACTCTTTCACGAAAGAGGGCGTGCCGTGGCTCTTACCCATTCCTATAAAATTCGGCCTCCCTCCACTTAAATCGTTGCGGATCACGACCGGTAAATTTGCTGAGAACTTCATCATCTTCCCTGCCCTGATTGCACTTAACATATGGTTTTACGCCAGCCATTACCATCACATTTTGTCACTTCTACACCATTACGTTGTCTAAACGCTTCCCAGCAAAAGACCGTTGACCAAGTGCCTCCCAAGACCCTATACTGAAAACTGCAGAAACCCAGCGTAATAGCGGCGGAACGCTACTATTACCTTCTCTGATTAACCCCTGTTATGTATTCTTTGCTACTTGCGTGGCAAATCGCTTGTGGTATGATGGCAGCAGACTAAGACGTTAAAAGAAGGAAACTTATGTTTACAAATTTTGGATTCTTAGACCTTTCTACACCAGATTTGGTCATAATCCTAGCAATCGTATTATTATTATTCGGCGCCAAGAAACTTCCGGAGTTATCTAAAAGCCTGGGCCAGTCAGCCAGGGAACTTCGTAAAGGTTTAAGCGACGATTCTGGGGACAAATCAAAATCGAACGACTAGTTCATTCCCCTTCAAACCTCAAAACCCTCGTGCAAATCGAGGGTTTTTGTTTGGCACGGCTTTTCATCCGTAAGTTACCTGAACAACAATTTGGCAATAAGGCA
This sequence comes from uncultured Candidatus Saccharibacteria bacterium, assembly GCA_964493045.1. Lineage (GTDB taxonomy): Bacteria > Patescibacteriota > Saccharimonadia > Saccharimonadales > UBA4665 > JAJZCD01. The sequence goes on along the minus strand of CAZBLZ010000015.1, from coordinate 10,162 downwards.
ATGTTGTATTTTTAATATATATATTTCACATCAAAAGAGGATGGTTTTTTCGTCAAGTAAGTTATATACTTACTTGAATTCGAAGTTAGGAGTTGAAGATTTTTATGACGTTAGAAAACGTACTTAAGAAGTCGCGCATGCACGAATTAAGCATGGCGCAAATGTTTATGGCCCGTAACATCGGCAGCTTTCATCAAGGTGCTCTAAAAGATTATGGTCTGAGTTCAATTCAGTGGCTCGTACTTGGCGTTATTGCGGATTCTACCGCTAGAGGCGGTATTCGCGTTACCGATCTTGCAACATCTTTCGACGTTAAGACAACCTACATAACGTCAGTACTTAACAGTCTACGTGCTAAGAAGTACGTCGAAACTCGTTATGATCCACAGGACGCTCGTGTACGTCTCGCTATTATTACCGCAACAGGCTCAGAGCAGATTACTGGCATTGAGGCTCACATGCAAAAAGAGATAGCACGCATGTTAGACGGTGTCATATCAGCTCAGGAGCTGGAACAATACATCCAGACCCTACAGAAGCTCACTGCTGCACGATAGGGCAGCGCTCAAATTAAAAGCCCGCGTCAACCTACGCGGGCTTTTAATTTTAAACAAAAACACCCTCTAAAGTTTAAACTCCAGGAGGGTGTTTCATGAGCGGTCAGTCACGAATGCTCATCTAAATCTAATCTTTACGATCATACCATGTATGCTTATGCTTGGCTAGCAGTTATCCACAAGGACAGACTCTACACTTGTCGGCGACGGCGTAGACTACGCTTTGCTGGCTGTGCGGGTGGCGCTAGCGGAGTGCCCTCTAATGGAGCATCGGGACTCAATGGATTTCCGAGCGGCAAAGCTGAAGTGCCCTGCTGTGCGGCCTTAAATGCTGCTCGATGCTTTCCAAACAAGACCTGTCTATAGACTAGGAATGCAGCAGCCATAACGCCAGCGAAGATAGCTATGGTATCACCTGCCCCAGTATTTGGGAGCTCAGTTGGTACACACTGGGTTGAATCAGAAGGTAAGCTTGAATCATATGCACATGGCGTACACTCAGGGCTCCCCACAGGCACACCAGGCTTGCACGTAGGCGTTGGAGGCGTAGTAGGCGTCACACTGGCTGTACAGTTATATGCAGCCGTCACAGCCTTTCCTAAGACCATAAAATGCAATGTTGCCGCAATATTATATGATCCAGCTTTAGGATAGGTATGAGTGGCGGTCACTGTTGTCGCCGTGGTCGGCTTAACACCAAGTTGGCTAGTGCCATCACCATATGAGAAATCTGCGCTCGTGAAGGTCGCACCATTGCCATAATTAGCAGTTGCCGTGAAGCTATAGTTGTATTTTGTTTTGTCCAAAATTGCGCCAGTCAACTGAGTACAATTGTAAAACGGCAGCGTTACCTTAATAGCCTTCGTACATAGGCTCACGGCCGGTAGCTGCAAGTTACTATTACCGGGCACACTCGCATATTCAGTTACACTCGCAGTAAAGTTACCTGCCTTAGCATACGTGTGACGGACTGGCTTGCTACCATCTGTTGCAGTCACTGATGGAGTGCCATCGCCGAAGTTATAAACGTATTTTGTTACAGTCGCATTACCTGCCGTGTTAGCCTTGGCGGTAAAGTCATAGGTGTTGAGCTGACCGCTCACCGGTGTTTCACTCAACGAATTACAGCTAGCTGCTGTTGGCGTCACGTTGCCATATACTGGGTTACCGCAAGCCTTCATCACGGCAAATTGCATCTGTCCTTGACTATTGAACAGTACATACACTGGGATAGCATCACTGACGAATATCTTGTTGTTGTCATTGCCATAGTAGGTACTGCTGCCTATAACAATCCGGGACGGATTTGCCCCTTGCATTGAGGCCTCGCGGCCGATACTCTTACCAGCCGTGGCTACAGTCTTACCATCCACTACGACTCGACCATCAAGGTATGCCGTACCGGCTTTCGCATTACTCACGAAATTACTGTAATCAGAGCTCTTAAGCCCATAGTATGCGTAGATTGCTTGCAGATCATTATGACCATTACCACTACTGTTACCCTTAACCTTGTTGATAAACTCAGTTGGAGTAGTGAAACCACAGTATATAATCGCATCACTATCGCATGTCGCAGCACTAGCTTTACTGACGGTCATTAGAGAAACACCCGCTAGCACGGCAAGGGCCAGCATCATACCAGCGCCAAATGCTAGTTTACGGACACCCACAGTATGTATTTTGCGGAACATTACTTAAATATTCGCACACTTACCCGCAGGCTGCAATACTAAACGTAACCTCAATCAACTAGTTACGCTTAGAACTGCCAAAAAGCTCTATATACTGTCAACAACGTGGTGTAATACCCTTGTTGAGACAGTTATTTTACAATTACGCCATTCTTGTCTGTAGTGGCAGCTCCCTCTTCAGTAGGAACTCGCACCCGCGACTTGGAGAATCTAAAGCCAAATGTACTGCCCTTACCCTCTACACTCTCAAAGATCAATGATCCACCTTGAGCCGCAATAACTTTTTTAGCCATGAAGAGTCCGAGTCCCGTACCATCTGGGCGAGCCTGCTGTGCATTTTGAGCACGATAGAACTTAGTAAATAATTTATGCTGGACGCTTCGTGGGACACCAATCCCTGTATCTTTAACTGTATAGACGACCGCTGTCGGGGTCTCATGTAGATCAATTGTCACTGTGCCACCGCTCGGGGTGTAATAAATAGCGTTATCCAGAAAGTTCATAACTACCTGATGGATTTTATTCTCGTCGAGCATAAGCATAGGGAAATGCTCGGGCCGATTATATATAAGTTCTAGCTCACGAGATTTTGCAGTTTCAGCCAGTTGGTTCACTTCATCTTGAATGACTGCGCTAAGGTCGATTGGTGTTGATTCAATCACAAAGCGCCCTGTGTTCAAGCGTGACAAGTTAAGTAAATCTGAAATCAGGTATACCATGCGCTGTGAGCTCACGAATGATTGCTCAAGCAGTTTACGTTGGTTTTTGTTTAAACCACCGGCATCACCCTCAAGTACCATACTCAGATAGCCCTTCACGCTGGTGAGCGGCGTGCGTAACTGGTGTGACGCCATGCTAATAAATTCGTCCTTTGTTTCGTCTAGCTTCTTCAGGCGTTGATTGGTTTCACTCAATTTCTTCGTGGCTGTCGCAATACGCCCCTGTAGTGTCTCATTGAAGTTTTGAATTTCTTCAAAGTGCAACGCATTCTGCATGCTTATTGCGATTTCATCGGCAATTGTACTAAGTAACCTCTTATCTCTTGTGCCATAGTCTTCGCCCGACTTCTTTATTCCTAAGGTAATATATCCTAGGTCTCCATGTGTAGTACGAAGTCTTACAATTGCCGCAATATCTTTTTCACGAAAAGCCGCCACAAGAGTATGGTGATTAGTTAGTTCATTGACTAAGATGACATTAGAATCAGGTGCGCTGCCAAACAAAGAACCTACCTGCGCTTTATCTTTGTTATCTTCCAGCCAAAACTTCACTGACGTTGTAGTAAGTGACTCTTTTAGAATACGTTCGCTTCCTTCTTGCAGGCGCACTATATCAATTGTGTGAGCAAGCAGATCACTTAAGCTGTCGAGAACGTCTTGAGGGTCATACGCATGTCTATAGAAAATACGTTTTGTCACCCGATCGAATGCCTTGTGTAAATAGCGATAGCCGACCGCTAAAGCTAAGCTAAGTATCGCAAGAACAGAGATGTTATACGCAGAAAGGCTAACGTGTACGAGCAAAGCCATTAGCCAGATTGCCGGTACTATATAAAATACACTTATGAGAACTACGGTTAAACCGTAGGCCGCCGCTCTCACGACTACAAAACGAATATCAAAAAGGCGATGACGCGATATTGCAATCGTGGTTAAGGTGGCGAAAATTATAGAAGCTACAGGGCTAAAAGAGGCTGCGTCTGGGTAGCCCAGCAAAGGTAATATGGCACTTAAAATCGTAGCAGGAATAAGGGTCAGAATCGTGCCAAGCAAAATATAGTACAGCTGACGACGCCGCATCTCTACAGCTTTACGGTAATCACTCAATAGTAAGTTGATTCCATACCCGAAGTAGGCGGCAAAGACCAACAACAATACGATATATGAAGGCCCGGGGTTAATTGCTAAAGTTGCTTTCGAGATACTTGATATGTTGAGTTTAGTAGGCACCGTAGCCAATAGTACTAGAATGGGCAAGTACGCTAACAATCGGAACTTAGTAGTAACTTTAGTATGAGTGAAAGACATACAGAAAAACAGATAGGCCAGAGGAACAAATGAAGCTCCTATTAGAGTAAGTCGTGAGAAGGTCAGATTTAACTGAGGATCAACTGTCAAATTAGCCAATAAGTTAGCGAAGATCCAAAGCGACCCACTCATCATAAAGATTGCTAGCCAAATATTTGACTTCTCTCGACGATTTGCATAGATAACTACGCCAGAAAGAATAACAAGGATAATACAGCAAAGAGTTAATATAACAGTAAGCATCTTAGCTTCTATTATATACAGATTGTCGAATTATACAGTTACGGTTTTAATCGTAGGCGAGTAAGCGCAAATTGCTGCAGTGGATGTTTCTTCTGCATATTGGCCACCGACTCTTCTAAGTTCATGACAAACGCGGCACAGTCTCCACCTTGGTAATCCACAGCAGAGCCTAATTGCCTAAATGTAAAGCCGTGGTATTTATTGAGCTTAGCGACTCGCTCTGGCTCCATAATGATCCCCCACTCCTCGACTCCACGCGCAACTGCATCACGATATGCAAGACGCCATAGTCGCCCATTCACTCCTTGCCCGCGTGCATCTTCCACTACCGCAACAGTACCGAGCTCTTCGAGCTTACCGTCGCGTGCCCTTTGGGATAATGCCTCGCGCTCTTCTTCTGAATCAAACGGTAATTCCAAAAATGGGGGTAGCGCACCTTCATGTGCCCCGAACATACGATTTACACCTGCACACTCTCCGTCTTTGTCGAAAGCTACAAAGGTACGACTATGTTCAATGTGTCCAGTGTAACCAGCTTCGTCCAGCTTGCCGAAACCTTTCTCATCCCATACATTCTGCTCAGTAATCGCAGCTTTTACTGTTTCCGTTGGGTCCGATAGGAGATGATACTTATATCGCTTGTCACTGTCTTTCCATTCTTCAGTTGAAGGGTCTTCTACTTCATGAGGATGACGCATACTCCGCCATTTTCGGCGAGCTACTTCAAGTAAAGCGACCGAGCCTGCCATAGGCGCCACAACCGCCGGGTTCTCTATAGTTGCCGTTACTGCTTCTGAACCCGCAGCCCCACCGATCGCAAGCACACCACCAAGCCATGCGGAAGTTAGTAAACCGTGTTTTCTGTTCTGTGAAACGGTACGGTGTGGATCTTCAATATGCTCAATAGCCATACTCGCCGTAGCTCCAATTGCAAGTGCGGCGACTGCTTTCGTTAGCTTTGATGTTTTAGTGCCATCTTCTTTATTGATTCTTTTCTCTAAGGCGGCGTTTAATCGTTGAGCCCTCTCAGATCCTAGAAGACTAGCAGCAGCCATAGCACCTGCGCCCTCAACTAGAAAAGTTGAAGCACCGAGGGTAAATGCCCCCATTGCTGGGTCGCGAGAAATACTATACCCCGCACTAAACGCTGCAAGACGAGCCACTTCATTAAGCGGAGATAGTACTGCTGCCGCTACAGCTGCTTGGCCAAACTCTTTTGCCGTTCTAGCCAACCGTCGCATGCGAGTTTCTTCAGACTGAGTTGCTTCAGCCTCACTGACAGCCGCCTCTTCTTCGGTAAGAAAGCTCGTCTCCTCTTGGGGTACATCCACGATACTAGGGGTTAAGGCATCGCGTACCTCTAATGTAGGTTCTGTTTCAGAGGGTGCACGATAACCCCCGACCAGTGGTAGCCCGGGGAAATGTAAACTTTCAGCCATAACTATATTCCTAAGAGACTTGCTTGGTTATGCCAGTCACTGGCTTGATATACGGCCACTACCATTGCGCAGGTAGGCTTGTCTTCACACTTAGCACCGATGACCTTCATGTTAATGGGGCTAAAATCAATGTTACGCGTAACCATCAAAGCATTGAGGCTGTCGGTAATATCTTGGCGAACTTTTTCTTCACTCGTTCCTTCGTGTTCCACGAAAAGACCCTTATGAGTCTCAGGATCTTGTACCCAGCCTATGCCAGCCCAAACTTCGCTGCCGATTTCTTCAGTGCGTTGTTCTGCCATAACGACATATAGCCTGTCACCCCATGTTCCAGGCATTTGCACTCCGTCCATACCCTTATCATGTTGTATAACGGTCGATTGAGGGGGTATGACCGAGCTTAGACGTAATAAATTATAATTTGCGATACCACAGCTATTTAAGGCCGCGTCAAACGCAGCTAGTTGTGTGGGGCCAGTGCCAATACCATTTGTAATATGCAATTCCATAACAGTCTCGATTCTCCGTTTGAGGGGATAGAATGTAGATTTTGTAAAAAAAAGACATCCAAGAGGTTAATCCTTGGATGTCGGTATATCTACTAATTTGCATGCCCTTCTTATTGAAGAGATGTCTACATAATACTACTTATTGTTTATTTTGTCAATAGCTGTGACAAAGATCACTCGCCATATCTGTAGGGTTACTGCATTTATATAGAAGTGTGTTTATATATACGCACGGACTATACAATTATTCGCTCACGGGTATACTACGTACACAAATCTCGTATATAATTGATACAAAAGGGCTTTTAATATCATATATGGCAACAAAAATCGCAATCATAGAAGACGACAATGCAATCGCACAAATGTATCGGTACAAACTCGAGGCAGATGGGCATGAGGTTGCGATAGCAGTAAATGGCCGTAAAGGGTATGAACTGCTTGAGACCTTTCAGCCAGATTTAGTACTCCTAGATATACGTATGCCGGAGATGAACGGCGATGAGATGCTCCAGCTAGTCCGCGAGCAAGATTGGGGTGGCGATATGCGCGTGATCGTTCTCACAAACATCAGCCGCGCTGAAGCGCCATCGGTATTCAGGTTCCTAGGCGTTGACCGCTATATAGTAAAAGCCCATTACACCCCAACCCAGGTCTTAGAAGTGGTACGTGAAGTCCTGCACGTCAGGTGAGTAGATTGTGTTTATGTCAGATAGCTCGTATGATAAAAGTATGACCAAGATCGCAATCATCGAAGACGATCAAGCAATATCTCAAATGTATCGTATGAAATTTGAGGCTGAAGGTTTCAATGTGGAAACCGCCAGCAATGGCAAGTTGGGTCTCGAACTTGCCGAAAAAATGCGCCCTGATATCATTTTACTCGATCTCATGATGCCGGAGATGAACGGCGATGAGATGTTAAAACGAATGCGTGCCACCGACTGGGGTAAAAATATAAAAGTTATAATCCTGACCAACATGGGCGAACAAGAAGCGCCGCAGAGTGTTAAGCATGAAAATGTACGCCGTTTTATCGTCAAAGCGGAGATGACACCACGCCAAGTAGCTGAAATGGTTAGGCAAGAACTAGCCGCAGTATAAGTACCATAATGCAGGATCAGTTCACGTATACCCAGTTCCGTTTGAGCGACGATCACCGTACCGTCTATTTTGAATATACACTTACGCATAATGATACAGAATACTCATTAAGCGAAGTGATTGAATTCCCTATCGCCCTTCTGGATACGCCAGAGCAGCTGCGCGGCTTACGGGCTTTGCACTTAGCGCTTGGCGTCAGCTACTACAAAACATTCCTACCTCCAGAGATCATCCACCCCTATGCTATGGATGCCTCCGAAGTAGCATTTTGGAACGACATTTGGCAGCATGGACTTGGCGAATTTTTATACATCAACAAACTGCCCGTCGAACGCGTAGCTCAATTTAAGGTGCAAGATGGCACTCTTTTTGAAGGCGTATCTGGTAATACAGCCAAAGATGAAGCAATTTTAGGTATCGGCGGAGGTAAAGATTCTATCGTAGCCGGTGAACTTTTGAAAGATTTAGGCGTAACGGTTTCAGGATTCGTAATGGCTACCGGCGAACAGCTTGGGCAAACCGCTTCCGTGGCAAAAGTAATGGGTGTGGATTTACACGCCATCAAGCGTCAAATTGACACTCAGCTTCTAGATTTACAGAAGATGCCCGGAGCATACAGCGGACATGTACCGATCTCTCTAATCTTTGCCTTGGTTGGCACTGCGCTTGCCATTGCAAACCACTCAGCCTATGTCGTCGTAGCGAACGAAGCAAGTGCCAGTATCCCTCGTATCATGTGGGAAGGTCGGGCAGTTAATCATCAATGGAGCAAGTCGTTCGGCTTTGAAAAAGACCTGCAGCATTTTATTCAAGAGAAGGTCACGCCAGAGGTTACCTACTTTAGTGCCGTACGTCAGCTTACCTCTATAGGCGTCGCTAAGGTATTCGCTCGGTTACCGCAGTACTTCGAAGTATTCACGAGTGATAATTTCGTGTTTCGCATGGACCCTGCGCGTAGGCCGGCAGGACGATGGAGTTTAGAAAGCCCTAAGAGCTTGAGTAGCTATTTACTCCTGGCACCTTGGCTATCTAACGAAGAAGTGCAGCGTATATTTGGCATCGACTTTATGAATGAGGATTCATTGGAAACACTCTTTCTTGAGCTCACGGGCATGGAAGGTGAACCACCACTTGATTGCGTAGGCACAGTTGAAGAGTTACTCCTTTCAGTCAATCTGCTTGCTACCGCTGACCGTTACACTGACGCAAAACTTATGCATATAGCCCGAAAACAAGGTGTTATTCAAGATAAGGACTGGCAAGAAGAGCTACGTACCCTGCTTCGCTTGAGCCCTGAAGAAGCCCTGCCCGAAGTTTTACGACAAAAAATCACTGATTACTTACAGGAGCGTACTCAGATATGAAGTTCGATTTACAAGAATTCAATGGCAAAGATGTAGTATTTGTGGGCGTCGGCAAAGGCCGTTCTATGGCTGGTTTACAGCCGTTTCTAGAAGAGCATGCGGGCATTCGCAGCTTTGTGGGCGTCGACAAGCAAGCCGGTGACCAGCCACTCGAATTCTTGAAAAAATATGATCCAGCGACCACTATATTTTTCAAAAATGAAGCAATTCCAGGTCCTGCCATGCCCGTACCCTACCAGACAACTATGCAACTTTTCTTTCGGATAGCGAAGGAAAATGACCTAACTGTCGTTGGCGTCACTGGCACGAAAGGTAAGAGTACTACAAGTGCACTTACCGCTGCCATTTTAAAGCATGCCGGTCGGGATGTAGTACTTGCTGGCAACATTGGCGTATCACCCTTGCCTGCACTTGAACACGCTACAGCAAATACAATCTTCGTAGTAGAGCTTTCAAGTTACCAATTATCTGACCTGCGCGTAAGCCCTCACATTTCGGCATGCACTAATCTATATAACGATCACACGGACTGGCATGGATCGGTAGATGATTATTGGGAGGCAAAACATAACATTATGCGTTTTGCGGGCCCAAGCGACGTCTTTATATATAACGCGGAGTTCGCTACCTTACAATCATGGGCTAACGACGCCACATGCAAAGCAATCGCCATCGATCCAGCAGAACAACTAGACCTAGCCGGAGCTCATTTATTTGGTGCGCATAATATGCTTAATGCCCTCATGGCCCGAGAAGTTGCCAGGCAGTTCAATATAACTGATGAGATTTCTCTTGCCGCTATTCGCGCGTTTGAACCGTTGCGTCACCGCATGCAAACGGTTGCAGTAAAAAATAGCAAGACATATATAGATGACGCCATTGGTATGACACCTGAATCCACTCTAGCAAGTCTGAATGCAATCATTGAGAGGATTGGTCCAGTAGGCTGCCTTATGCTTGGCGGCCAAGATCGAAATTATGACTTCACCGCATTGATGCAGGCCATTGCCCAACATAATATCCCGCACCTAATACTCTTCCCTGAGACTGAAGCAAAAATGAAAGCCGCCCTACCAGCCGGTTACACCCCAGAGTTGCACGAGACTTCTTCAATGGCGGACGCTGTGGCCTACGCGGCCGAGCATGCCCCGCAGGACTCAGTTGTTCTACTCAGTACTGCCGCGCCAAGCTACTTGCTTTGGAAAGATTTCGAAGACAAAGGCGA
>CAZBLZ010000014.1:16335-25507 GCA_964493045.1 uncultured Candidatus Saccharibacteria bacterium | reverse complement strand
ATCGTTAGTGGGGCGTGAGCTCCAGCGAGGGTTCGAATCCCTCTCTCTCCGCCAAATAAAAAAGACTTACTGCAAGGTAGGTCTTTTTTATTTGACCAGGGCTGCTCATCATGGGATGAGTAGAAAATCTTTCCGGGCAATGTGGTCCACATAATATATGAGGTAAATAGGCGCCTAACACTTCCAAGCATGTGCGTGTTGTAATTATTCCGTTGTAAATATATGCAACCCACCTTGCACGGTGTTATTGGACTAAGCTATACTGACTTTAACATAAAAAGGCAAATAGCAATGTAAGCCCACTATTTTACAGAGAAGGGCGGAGGGTAACAACTATGGCGCGAAGAAACCGCGACGACGATTTATTATTAGAAGAAGATGAGCTTACGGCCGCGTTTTTAGGTGATGATGACGATGCAACTCCCATAATGGACGACCCACAGACACCGGTAGCAGTCACTGCTCCAACTGATGACTGGGACGAAGAAGATGCAGTATTACCAGGCCAGCTCGCTGTTGACGTGTATGAAACTAGAGAGAAGCTAGTCGTTAAAGCTCGTACTGCAGGCGTAAACAAGGGTGACCTTGACGTGAGCATTGCGGACAATACGCTTAGTATTCACGGTACGCTCAGCGCTGGCACAGACGACGACGTTGAAAACTATTTCGTACAGGAATGCTATTGGGGCGAATTTAGCCGCAGTATCGCACTACCTGTTCCTGTAAAGGAAGAGGATATTGAAGCAGTACTGAAAGACGGCGTCCTAACTGTCAGCTTTACGAAAGTTAAGCAAGACACTGTTAAGAAAATTCAGGTTATCTAGCCTAATCCTTTCTTTCAACAAACCCCTCCTTTACTGGAGGGGTTTGTTTTTGGTTGAAGTTAAGCGGGGATTACGACTGTAGACTACGCCTTACATGTCGCTAATGTGCAAACCTCCCAACAACTTCAGCCCATAAGAAAAGGCCCGCTATAGCGGGCCTTTTCTGTCTCTCAGAAAGAGGATACTAGTTGGCAGTACCAGCGCTCGTAACTTTAGCTAATACGTACTTCACGATGAACTGTGCAAGAGCCACTACGACTAGACCGATTATGGCGTAGACAATGGTGTTTTTAGCACCAGTAACATTGCTACTCTCACCACCGGAGGTAATATAGCGGAAGCCACCGACAATGATCATGATCACTGAAACTACACCTACAACGATTGAGAATACGTTGATCACTGTAGTAATGATGTTGTTGATCCCGGTAGTACCAGCACTGGTGTCAGTGCTACAGTTACCGTTTGAGTCAATCTTTAGTGTTGTTCCACCACAGAGAGAGTTTTGAATATCAGGGCCTGTTGCGGCAGAAGCTACTACAGGCACTGCCATAGGGACTACTACCAACGTGGCGATACTGATAAGGCTCACGATTTGGCGACGAATGTTCCTAAACATGTTTTTGTCGTTCCTTTCTTAATAATATGACTTAGTTATACCACTGATGGCTATGTTTTTGCAATATTGAGGCCGAGAGTGAAGCTGTTATTTACCTGTACTTTTGGCAAGTACATACTTCACAATAATCTGAGCGAATGCCACAATCACTAAACCTATGATTGCATATGTAATAGTTGATTTGGCACTTTTCACATTATTCGCATCACCACCAGAGGTGACATAGCGGAATCCACCGACCATAATCATAATCACTGAGACAATACCAACGACCGCACTCAATATAGTAACGACGGCTTTGACAATACTATCAATGCTCACGCTACCATTAGCATTTGATGTACAACCTGCATTACTTCCTAGGGTAGTACAGACGGTAGATTTCGGAGTAGCTGCCAGGGCAACTGCTGGGGTGAAAGCCGCAAAGCCTATTAAGAGGCTTAATCCGGCAATTAATAATCGTAGATGTTTCATATGTATTCCTTACAGTTTGCTTACCACAAATAGTACTATAGATTCCGCCGCAACAATAATCACCAGACCGATCACCGAGCCCATAATAGTATTGCGTGCACCTGCAGCCTTAGCGGCGTCACCATTGGAAGTAACATATTGAAAGCCCCCAATGATAATCAAAATAACAGCTGCAATGCCGGCAATGCCAGCAAGTACAACACTGACCTTTTTGAGCGCACCATTTGGGCCTGAAATAGGGTCAGAACCATTCGTAGAACAAGCAGTCGAACCTGAAGCACCACCACCGCTACCGCATGCGGAGCCGAAAGGATTATATGCAAATGCAGTTGCTGGCATCGCTAGAGATAAAAGGGTAATGATAGCTACAACTAAACGTTTCATGTCTAAGTAGTTCCTTTTATGACGAAGGTCACAATTGAATATGCTGCCATAGAAATAAGCAAACCAACTATTGCATAGATGATGGTATTTCGAGCTTGAGCTACAGCTTTGGGGTCGCCGTGCGCAATAATGTAACGAAAACCAGCAATCACAATAATAAGCAGTGACATTGAAGCGGTAAGCGCGAAAACTACCCCTAAAATTGTACTTATCGTAGCGTTGTTTGCAGCCGCTTTTGGCAGGCTAGAACAGTCGACGACATCACTACTGCAGGCACTTGCAGCAAATAATTGCATTATCATTGTTAGCCTCCTATCTTACTGCCCAAGAACGATACGATGCTAGCGGCCAAGACCGCGATCACCAAACCGATTAGGGCATTTATGACTGTTTGTTGAGCGTTGTTTGTAGCGTCTGGAGAACCCTGACTCGTTATGTACTTTATACCGCCAGTAATCACAAAACCTACTGCTACAAGAGCGGCAATTCGTATCAGATCGTCTAATATAGCCAGGCCGATTAACAGGAACGGACTATGCCCGCCTAGGATACTGTTCGAATTATTAAAACTAGTGACATTGCAGCTGCCGTCTAACGTTAGATACTGATACCATGGCACAAGGCCGAAGAAGGTAGGTTTACTACACCCGGCAGCGAACGTTTGTAAACTTGGAAGCGTAGTGAGAAGTGTCGCAAACATCATTTCCTAAATATCCCTCCTGGAACTAAGAACTGTAGGAATGTATACAAGAAGAAGAAAGCGAGCAGGGCAATCAATGAGTTACGAATTCGAGCTTTAGCGGCAGTAATCTGCTGAGCATTTCCGTTCGAGCTGGAATATTGGATACCACCGATGATGATAGAAATGGTAACAGCAACACCGACTAAAGCCGAGAGTAGGCTAATAAGAGGGTTAATGTACTTCTTGATTAGGTCACAATTACTAGCCGTGCAAGTCGCTTTAGAGGTAACTGCAGGATCACCACAGTTGCCCAATCCATTACTCGAACCACAGTTGCCGGAATTGGACGTACAAGTTGTCTCATTACCTGTCTCACAGGTAGCAGCAGGTGCTGCAAAAACTGAGTTACTCAAAGCCACAGGGGCGAGCAGCATACAGAGCATGGCAATGAGCGTTGCACCGTGTTTAAAGTATTTATTTAAAGCAGTCATTTTGCCTTACTATACCGCCATTTTGTGTCCAAATCAATCATCGTCCTCTCTGTTCTTACACTAATCATAGTGCTATTACTAGGCACTGAAGCGCAAGCGCTATATAATTCTAGCCATGCGTAAGATACTTTTGTGGGTCACGGTAGCATTATTCGGTAGTTTGGTGTTAATAGTCGGAATATCAGCTTTGAATGCTCGATCTCGGGCAAATCACGAGAAAACAGCTGCAACAACCTTCTTAAATGGGGTGCTGACAGACGATTCAACCGCTACTTATAATATGTTTAGCACAGACGCTAAAAACAGCCAGACACCTGATGATTGGAGTAGCCGGGTTGATAAGATCAGCAGTTTCTTTAAAGATAAACATCCATCATTTCAGAACATTACAACTTCCGACACAAAAACTGCAGTTACTTACACTATCGAGGGTAGTGATGGTGATTACGTTATGACGGTTAACCTCGTAGGTAGTAAGGACAACCTTAAGGTTGATTCATTTACTAGCTTGCTCTCGGTACACTAATGTACTTTAAATATTGCAACAAAACTGAGACAATACTAACAATATCAGTCGACTTGAAAGGCAGTGGTCTGTGAGAATAAGAACTAAAATTGCAACGGGGGCCCGTTTAATGCTGGCCATCGTAGTGGTAGCTAGTTCTTTGTCGGGCCTTTTGACCGCAATTAAACCACAAGCCACAAGTGCCGCTCCGCCAGCCAGCGCGGCAATTGTTCCTGACACATACAACGCTAACACCGGCCAAGACGTAAAGAACAACTCTAATTACCTCTGTTCCGCTACAATATCGGGGCCGTCAGACTTAGGTAACAATACCGCCCCTTCAGGTGATCTTGCTGTCATGGCATCCCAGCTCGAGGGAATAACTACCACTACGACCAAACCTATTACCGAATTTTTATCACGCGTAGAGGGAGCCTCCAGCGCCGCTAAGAGTACATTCAGTAATCTAGCCGATGACAAGGGTACACTCTACATTAGCTTTACAGGCGCGAACAACAACAGCGACAATAACGAAGCCTGTAACCTCTCGCTCTCATTATTCCGCGATGCATCAGGTAGTGGCACTACTTTCTACGGTTTTTGGAACACTGGCAAATTTACCAACCCTGGTGGCAGTACCGCGCGTAAACTCGTTTTTGTACAGGGGACCGTAAATGTCAGTAAAAAAACCATATCATTCAGTCTTCCCGGTGGTTATTCACGCTCGGGCAGCTTCACCCTAAACGTAGCCGATTCAAGCGGCATTATCAAAGCCGGAGGAACATATTTCCCAGCTGGTGGGGGCGGCGGTAGTACTAGTGGTGGTACTAATTGTTTTGAACGCAGCGCCAGTACCAATGCAGCTCTAGCAAAATGTATCAGCGATGCTGGCACCGCTTCTTTTAGCGACACAGCCAATATTCTGTACGCCGGTGATATATACACAGCAACCGGCTGGGGAAATGTAAGCAACAAAATCGTTTACAAGCTAAGCAAACCCGCAGATTCTACGCGTACGAGTGGTGGTACGCCACAGATCGTCATGGACACTACAGATAAGAATCTGGACATCAATATGGACGACAAAGGCAGTCTCAGCCAGATTCAAAGTATTGGTACTGCGCTCAAAAATGCAGTTGGCGCAAGTAGTGGCACCGTCAAGTTAGAGTTAGACAACATCGATGTCGGGGGTAACCAAACCAAGGGAACCATTGAAGCCATGCCCTATGGTTTGTCTGAATTTGCAACGTATTACGCTCAAGACGATGCGGTAACGTTAGTGTTTCCGGCCGCAGGAACGAACGAACAGCCTTATTTTGGTACCTACGCCCGTGTAAAGGGTAGTAATAACTTTGCACTTGCCGGCAGTAACTGGGGTGGTAAATGTAGCAACCTATCTACATTTGTGTTTGCTACAGATCCAAAAAATCCACCGACTGCTCACTCTGAAGGCGGAATAGATACACCAAGTATGCTGCCCGCTGATTGGCGGCTAAACGCCAACGATGGCCCTTGTAGCATTGGACACGTGCCTGTAAACGTAGTGCTCAATACAAAAGACTCCGCTCCTGATACGAGCGCCAGTACAGACACAACAGGCACCTCACCAACTATTAACTGTTCCGTCTCTCTATTCAATCCCTTGAGTTGGTTCCTATGCCCGCTTGCTTCAGCACTTGAAGTCGTAGTGACTGGACTCGACAACGAGATTAACAACTTCTTGACCGTAAAATCGGGGAAGGGCTCTTATAGTGCAAGCTGTGACGCCACAGCTGATCAATGGTGTGCATACTATAGATCATGGAGTGTAGTACGTAACATTTCATTAGGTTTGATTGCAGTGTTCGCACTGATAGCTGTTGTCTCGCAAGCATTCGGATTTGAAGTGTTTGACGCATATACCATACGTAAAGTTTTACCGAGACTCTTAATAGCTGCAATTGGCATTACACTTTCATGGCCACTTATGATGTTCTTTATAAACCTTACTAACGATTTAGGTTTCGGCATACGACAACTAATCTATGCACCGTTTAATGGATATAAAGAAGCTCTGGGGGGTGGAGCTCAGTTTATCGGTACATTCTTCGTCGCGGGTGGTGCAATACTTCTGCTAGGTTTCGCCGGCTTGCTGAGCTTCGTAGCTACCGGTGCGCTAGCAGCGGCTGTAGCATTCCTGGTACTTATCCTACGACAAATGGTAATCGCGTTCTTGGTTATTCTTGCGCCAATTGCACTTGCTTGCTATGTACTACCTGGCACTCAGAAGGTTTGGAAGCTTTGGTGGGATTCTTTCTCACGTGGTCTACTTATGTTCCCAATTATTGCAGGCATTATTGCAATCGGCCGCGTATTTGCAGCTGTTAACTCCCACGGTGGATCAATAAACCAGATTATTGCTTTCGTAGCGTACTTTGCACCTTACTTTATGATTCCGTTTACCTTCCGCCTAGCGGGTGGTGCAATTGCGACCTTGGGTGGCCTGGTCAACAACAGCAGCCGCGGTGCATTCGATCGCCTCAAGAAATTCCGCACAGGTCAGGTCGACAAGAATATTCATGACATGAAGACTGGTAACCGCTTCCAGGGTGACAGTGCTGCCGCAAATGCCTTCAACACCTTCACTAGGAATGCCGCTCTAGTACCACACGCAGGCTTTAACCCGGCTAAAATGCGACAACGCATACAAGCAGCAGGTTCGAGAACTGGTATGGATGAAGCAGCAGAATTTGGCGAAAAGAACTCAGCATTCAATGTTATTAAAGGCAACGATGACTTACTATCAGCTGGCTTGCAATTTAGGAACGATGAAGCTGGAGCTCGCCAATTCCTACAGGGCAGAGGCTATAGCGAAGAAGCAGCCACTCAGGGTGTTGCAGCCATCCGTGCAGCTCGTCGTGCAGCTCCTGGTGAGGTGTTTGATATCGCCGCCGCTATGGCTTTGCCGGCTACTGGTACCGCATTCCGTGGTGGTGCCGGTGAAATGCATGAGGTCATTAACGATGTGGCAGGCGACGACCGCATCTTGGCTGGACGTATGCTTGCAGCCATGCGTGGTGGCGCAAGTAGTGCTCGACGATTCGACATCTCAGGTGGTGGCTTCGGTGCAGAGCTCGCCACAATGGAAGCTCAGTATAACGGCGGGCGCGGTGGCGGAATGAGCGTTGCAGAGGCCAATGCCACCACTGTACGTCAAGCATTAGAAGGTCAGGGTGGTAACTACGTAGCCGGTGCGCGTAGAGGTGCTGTTGAGAACTTCGCCCCAGCTATGCTTGATAATCTGAACAATGCCGTCGGGGCCGGGGATCATATCGCTGTATCTCGCGAGCTGGCCAAGCTTGCTGGTAGGTATGACGCTATGGCACAGGTAGCACCAGAAAACGCCGAAGTACTCGCGAACCAGGTTATGGGTCAAACACTCGCTTCAGCCGCAAACGTTACAGATGCTGGTGGAAACCATATCTTCAGGGATGTGGACGGCAATGCTATGAGTGTCCGCCAGATGATCGAATCACGCCGCAACGACGACCAGTTCTTGAACATGCGCAAGGAATATGGACAGCAGGGT
This sequence comes from uncultured Candidatus Saccharibacteria bacterium, assembly GCA_964493045.1. Classification (GTDB taxonomy): domain Bacteria; phylum Patescibacteriota; class Saccharimonadia; order Saccharimonadales; family UBA4665; genus JAJZCD01. The sequence goes on along the minus strand of CAZBLZ010000014.1, from coordinate 17,960 downwards.
ATGGTTGGCGCCAGCGCAGCTGCAACAGCAGCACATCAGGCGCAACTACAACAGCAAGCTGCGCAGCAAGGTCCTAACCCAGGAGCTCAACCTCCAATGCCTGGTCAAGGCTCTCTATTCCCATAAAATAAAGGTAATACATGGCAACATATAAAGTAATCCAAGATATCGAAGCAGAAGATAAACTAGTCGGACCATTGACCCTCCGACAGTTTATCTACGCTGCTATTGCTGCTATTTGTCTATATCTTTCGTTCCTTTCAGTTACCCATCACGCGACGTTCTTATTGGTAATATTTTTACCGATTGCTGGTGTGTTCGGATTCTTTGCCTTCCCTTGGGGACAAGATCAGCCAACGGAGATCTGGGCCTTAGCTAAGATACGCTTCCTCATAAAGCCACGTCGGCGTATCTGGGACCAAAGCGGTGTCAAAGAATTGGTAACCGTTACTGTACCTAAGACTATTGAACGACATTTAACGAATGGCTTAGATCAAGATGAGGTCGTCAGTCGTCTACAGGCGCTTGCACACACTATCGACAGTCGAGGTTGGGCAATTAAAAATGTAAATGTAAATTTAGCCGACGGGGCAGGTGCTATGCAGACTGGAGTTTCCGATCGCCTAGTGACGATGAATAATTTTCCTCAAGAAGTCTCGTCAATTGATGTACGAGCATCAGACGACATCCTTGACCCGAATGCCAACCCAATTGCGCAACAGTTTGAGACTATGATTAACGCCAGTACTACTGCTCACCATCAGCAGTTAGTAGCCCAGATGCAACAGCCAACGCAAGTTACTCCCCCAGTCCCAGCAATAGCGCCAGCAGGACAGGCCCCGACGAATAATTACTGGTTTACACCTACTGGCCCAGCCCCATCTCCTCAACCTGCCTATGCGGCACCGGTGCCTACTCCTGTTGTAACGTCTGCTATTCAGCAACCAGTAGCAGCTATACCTACTCCTGAAGAAGAAGCTCTCATCGCTAAGTTCAAGCAAGAGAACGCCAGCCAGAACGTAGCTTATGGACACTTAAAGGTACTAAAGACGCCAGAACAACTGGCCGAAGAAGCCCGACAAAAGGCCGCAGAACAAGCAAGCAAACCACCAGTGACACCCTCGTCACAGGCTGCTATAATGGATTTAGCAAGTAACGATGATTTGGACGTGGCTACCATTGCTCGACAGGCGCACAAAGCAACTCAGAGTGATGATGAGGTGATCATTTCACTTCACTAGACTATTCCAGATCGCAAAGAACCGGTGGGCGGTACGAGGACTAATGGATCCAAACCAACAAGCACAACAGCAGAATCCCGGGATGGGTCAACCATATCCGATGCCTGCACCCACGCCTCAACCTCAATCTGCACCTCAGCAGATGCCTCAATTTGCGCAACCAAATCCTGCGCTCGCACCTAATCCTTATATCCCTCAGCAACAGCCAGCGCAAGCAGCTCCACAACAGGCTCCCTATGCCTACGCACCCCCAGCTCAGCCTCAGCAGCCAGCGCCAGTCGTAAGTGCGACAGCTCCTGGTGGGCAAGTAGCCCAAGCGCCTCGCGCGACCAATCCAAACAGTACGCAAAACACTCTGCAAATTGCTGAAATCCGCGATGGTAT
>CAZBLZ010000014.1:7213-16235 GCA_964493045.1 uncultured Candidatus Saccharibacteria bacterium | reverse complement strand
CTCCTCATGGATGACTATATTGGGTATATAGACCAGTTAGCACAGCAGACTAACATTATGGATAAGAAGTTTTATTTGGTCATTCCATATTTCCCGGTCACCGATGTTCAGAAAGCTCTTACACAAAGTAAGAACTTCTTTACGGGCTTTTCCCAACTTTTCAGTACCAAAGAGAGTCACGTTGTTATCAACGAAGCAGAACTCGAAAAGGCAAAGTCAGAGCTTCGTAACCGAGTTCAGGCTGTTCTTGGTGGTTTACAACAAACCAACATCCAGGGTTTACCACTCGATACTCAAGAGCTTATTGAGTTGTATTACGATACATATAACCCTGATACCGCTACACGTCAGCAGCTCAAAAACTTCGACAACTTAACCGCTGATATTATTACAAAAGGAGAAGGCAACGCAGTAGCGGCGCATCTACAAAGGGAGTTGCAGTAAATTATGGCCAAGAAGAAACAGTTAGACCCCGTAGCAATCGCCCAGGCACAGCAAGCTCGCGAACAGGCAGAAGTTAATGCCGCCTTCCAGAAGGGTATTACAGCGCTGCGCGATTTCATCGCACCAAGCTCTATTGAATTCCAGGGGACATACTTCCAGCTAGGTACTCGTTATGCTCGTACCTACTATGTATACGGCTACCCTCGACAGATCTACACTGGCTGGTTGAGCGGCCTCGTAAACCTCGACGAGGTTATTGACCTCTCTATCTACATTTATCCAGTAGAGAGCCAAGTAGTATTAGACAACTTACGCAAAAAAGTTACTCAGCTTGAAGCTGGCATCCAGATCGACTCCGAAAAGGGTCGTATTCGTGACCCACAAAAACAGGCCGCCATTCAGGATGCCGAGGAAATGCGTGACAAACTTCAGGTCGGCGAAGAACGCTTCTTCCGCTTTGGTCTCTACTTCACCATATATGCATCGTCAGTTGAAGAACTCGAATTTATTAGCCACAAGGTAGAATCAATGCTTGGCCAGCAACTAGTCTTTAGTAAGCCAGCCACCAGCCAGCAAGAGCAGGGGCTTAACAGCGTGATACCGCAGATGACTGACCAATTGCAAATCCGTCGCAACATGAGTACTGGGGCAATCAGCACAAGTTTTCCATTTACTTCAGCTGATCTTAGTCAAGATAACGGTATTCTATATGGTATCAACATGCACAACTCGGGTCTTGTCATCTTCGATAGGTTCAGCTTAGAAAACGGCAACTCAGTGGTATTTGCAAAGTCTGGTGCCGGTAAATCATTCACCGTTAAACTTGAAGCTTTACGCAGCATGATGTTTGGCACAGAAGTATTTATTATTGACCCAGAAAATGAATACGAACGCATGTGTGACGCCGTAGCGGGAGCATATGTTCGACTGAGTCTTAGCAGCGCTACACGCATTAACCCATTCGACTTACCGCGCGTTGTTGATACGGATGAAGCCGATAATGCGCTCCGTTCCAACTTGATCACCCTACATGGTTTATTACGCCTAATGATGGGCGGGGCACAGGCACAAATGATGGGCGGCAATACCACACTCATGCCAGCCCTAGCTCCAAGTGAAGAGGCTGACTTAGATGCTGCTTTAATCGAAACATACGCTAAAGCTGGTATAACCAACGACCCACTAACACATACATCACCACCGCCAACTATCGCCGATCTATATGACACGTTACTCCACATGGGTGGCACGGGTCCGCAGCTGGCTCAGCGTCTACGCAAGTACACAACCGGTACATTCGCAGGCATATTTAGTCAGCCTAGCAACATCGACATCAACAACCCATTAGTTGTATTTAACATCCGTGACCTTGAAGACGAACTACGTCCTGTGGCTATGTATATCGTACTTAATTACATCTGGAACAAGACTAAAACTGACCAGAAAAAACGTATCCTCATTGTCGACGAGGCTTGGCAGTTAATGCGTTACGAAGATAGTGCTAACTTCTTATTTAGCCTTGCAAAGCGCGCCCGTAAGTATAACCTAGGCATTACAACTATCACGCAGGATGTTGAAGACTTTATGGGCAGTCGAATGGGTCGAGCAATCGTTGCAAACGCCAGTATGCAATTCCTACTTAAACAGTCTCCATCCGCTGTCGACGTCTTAAGCGACGTATTCAAACTTACCAGTGAAGAGAAGAAACGCCTGAGCCAATTCCCGGTAGGGCAAGGGTTATTCTTTGCAGGTCAAAACCACGTACATATCCAGGTAGTAGCTAGTCCTACGGAAACGGGCCTTATAACCACCAACCCAGCCCAAGTCCAAGCTATGCAACAGGGCGGTGATTTCAACCAGCCTCAAGGTACCATTGATCTTAAAAATCAGCTGATGCCAGGCAGCACAAATAATCTTTCATAGACTATGAGCGACGATTCTTCCTCTCTCCGTGATGCCGAACAGAACCCTAGTCAGTCAGATGCTGGCAGTACAGCTACCGCTGAACAGAGTGCGCTCGACAACTCTGCTGATGACACTGTCGGTAAGGGATACAATGCAGGCAAAGGTAAGAAAAAGAAGAGTCTCGGCAATTTGAGCCACGGTACTAAAAACAAAATCCTGATCATAGGCGGTATTACTGGCAGTGCAGGTGTAGGCGCAGCCTTGGTTTTTCTTTTTCTACTAGCCAGCTCACTCGCTATCCCTAACTTAATGCAGAACATCACAACCTATGAGTTCGCACGCGTTACACGAGATTATGCCAAATCTGAGGCTAGAGTTACTACCGAGAAATTAGCTATCGATGCCACCGATGATGGTACCTTTAGCGCTATTAAGGCAAAATATAACAGCGCAACTGGTAAAGTATCAGACCAATGGAGTAAGCTCGACAAATACCGACCTAGTAAGGTTATGAAGAACTTAGTTAGCGAGCAAAACTTCAAGATTACCTATAAACGGACACTTCTCGGAAGACAACAACTAGTTGGAGTCACCCTTGGGGATAAAACGTTTTTACCAACTAAGTTAACTGCTGCTCAACGTTTCACGCCAGGGCTTAACTCAATATTAGAGTTCAAGAATGGTGTTACTCTCAGTAAAAATGTTGCACCAGCCCTTGATTCAGCACTTAGAGCGCAAGATGTTGGTCCAATTATACGTGGCTCCGTAGCAAGAAGTATTCGACAAGAGCTCGGTATTAACTTAATTGCGTGGACACTTGGTAAATACAAAGGCAAGAGCGAGGCACAGGCTCGACTAGTAGAAGCCCGCGAAAAAGCAGCCGTCATCGACGAAAAGGCACCTGTTAACGATGCAGTGACCAGTAGTACTAAAGAGGCTGTTGACGATGCGACAAACGAAACTAAAGATACTTTAGCAGATGACACGAAACTGCAACAAACTATAAATAATGGCGGTATTGCCTCTACAGTTAAGAAGGCTATCGCTGACGCATTAGCAAAGTCTGGGCTACAAACTGCTGTAAGCATCGTGAACCCGATTTACGGTATCGCTATGCCTATGTGTATTGTCTATGACGGTTCGCTTAATCACTCCGGCGGTACAATCAACACGCAAACAAGACAACAAGAGGGAGCCTATTACTACCTAGCTTCTGCAGGCGATCAACAAAAGACCGGAACTTTAGATAAAAGTGCAGAACACGCCACTGAACTTGGTAATGCAGTGCGAGCCACCAATGATGACCTTGGTGATACCGGTCAATCAAATGCCATGCTTCGAGCTAGTGGTGGTACTGTCGACACATCTCAAAGTCCCAGTGCTGAAGCCTCAGCAGGCGGTGAATTCACACTACTTAATGCCACTCCTGGTATTCCTACGGCGGTAGCGGACACGATAAATAGCCTCGCAGATGGCGCCTGCCCGTATCTCACCAATATCTGGGGCGGCATCGGCCTGGGTGTCGTAAATATTGCTATCGGCCTTACTACCGGTGGTGGTTCAGCCGCAGCAGAAGAGGCTGCGGGTACAGCAGCTACTACTGTCATAGAAAACACGTCCTCAAATCTAGCAGCCCGCCTCTTAAGCAAGACCCTTACTAAGTTTTCAAACGCCAAAGATCTTCTGTATGATACGGGCAAGTCAGCAGTAAAAGTTGCCGCCGCAACGGTGATCGCTAAGTTAATAGTGAACTCCCGTTGTGGTTGTATGAATGGTGGTTTCACTCAAGGTACACCGCTTGCCAACGAGGCCGATGCCGGGGGTAACATTGTAGCAGGCGATCAGGATCGAAAAGGCCTGGCAGGTAGACCACTAACCTCTGGAGAAGTGTTACAGAGTGACCAAGCCGACCAGAAGCAAGTTGCCGCCGCAGAACGAGCAAAAAGCCCCTATGAACGCTACCTAGCAACCGACAATGCAAGTTCGCTCCTGTCGCGAATGGCTATAAGTGTTAACAGTAATCTCAATACGTCTATTTTTAGATCTATGCTGAACCTCGGCACCATGATTCTGCGACCATTAACATACACTGGCTCACTTGTTGGTTCACTAGATGGTACCGCTCATGCAGGCGTTCTTGACGCCCATTACGGAAATGTTCAGTTCGGATGGTCCGAAGATGAACAGGATCTCATCAACAAAACTGAAAGCTACCATTCATCACTTGAAAACCAAGCTGCTCTCGATGCCAGTGGCAAGGAAGATGAAATATCAGGCAAGTACGATAAGTGCTTTACTGCAACTATAGGCGACCTACTTTCTGATGGCGAGATAGTCCGTGATGCAGATGGCAATGTCGTTCCAGACCAAGGTCTATGTTCTCCAAATAACTTAGGCGTCAATAACCCTGATTACGGCGACATGGTTTTCCGTTTTCGTTTAGCTAAAAGTTATTCGACCACCACTGATCAATTAGCCGAGGAGCAAACTGTCACTAGCAGTAACTCAAACACAGATGGAACCAGTACCGCCAATACGCCCACTGGGCTAGACACTAATGCAGCTGAAACCGCTGCCCAAAAGGCAAGTACAAATGGAACAACTGTAGGCTATGCCTTATACGATGCTGCCGGCACAAACATCTCCAGTTACAACGAGAACGCCCCTAATTATGGCGCCTCGATCACTAAGGCCATGCTCCTCGTTGCGTACTTAAAACAAATCGGGGGCGGCACTCTCAGCGCAACAGCTAAGACTAACCTAACTGCCATGATCGAAAACTCAGACAACGATGCTGCCAATTGGGTATATCACCAGTTAAGTGACCCTGCGGATGCAGTCGCTCAAGTAGCGAAAGATGCCGGCATGACAAGCTTTAACATGAACACTAGCGACAATATATACATTCTCGGACAGTCAACCATCAGCGCCTCTGACTTTGCTCGATTGTTTGCAGCCATTAACGTTCTGCTACCAGGCGCTCAGCAGTCATTCGGCCTAGACCTACTGTCACATCTCTCAAGCGCAGATCAAAACGGACTTTTGCAGTCCGGACTCCCGGGTACAGTCTATTCGAAAGAGGGCTGGAAACCGGAACCCAGTGGTACCAGAGGCGCACCATATATCGTCAACCAAGCTGCCCAATTTACCCTCAATGGTCGTACATACGGAGTAGCCGTTACAGTTGGAGGAACTAGAGATCAGGCAAGTGGAGAAGCAATTGTAAAATCGGTCGTATCGGCCTTAATAGGTAAATAGAGAGAACAATGCAACGTTATACCCGTCTACTAGTCCCGCAACGATCCACAATAAGACGAATTAGTGCGCTACTCGCTGTACTTGTATTAGGGCTTAATATCGCCACTACTCACGCTCTAACTCGTGGCGACTTCTATAGCATCAATAACAATACCGCGTTTTTTGATCCAACAGCGGTCGCCTGCGGTGACACTGAAGCAGCGGCCGCCGGAAGTGATCAAACCACAGCTCAACAGATTGCTAGTACATTCATTATTGGCTTTGACGCTAGCACTCCGAAATCAGTCATTGTCGATCTAGCGACTAAGTATCATATCGGTGGTATGTACGTTCTCGGCACAAATGATGCCGCTGGTGATGGATTTAACAAGGCTTTCTATAACTCGCTGAATCAAGCAGCCGGAAGTCCTTTAGTTAACGCAAGTGATGAAGAAGGAATAATCACACGCTACGCTTACCCTAGCGGTAGCTTCCCGAGCGCGGCCGACATGGCTAAGCAAGGTGACGCTTCGGTGACTGCCATAGGTAAAAAGGCTGGTGCCGTCATGGCTGCTGCCGGCCTCAATACTGATTTAGCACCTGTACTCGATTTGCGTTCCGTAGGTGTAAGTGGTCGAGCTTTCTCGAGTGACCCTGATGTAGTTGCCGAAAAGGCGGGTGCATTCGCCTCGGGCTTGGAAGCTAGTAATATCAACCCTATTTTTAAACACTTCCCAGGCTTTGATAATTCAACCTCAGGCAACACCGACAATACAAGAGTAGTTATGAATGGCAGTATTACAAACACCGTTAAGCCGTACAAAGATTTACTTTCAAAGCACCCAGATGCTGGTGTCATGTTAAGTAACATGTATGTAAAGCAGCTTGACGCTAACAACCCTTCAAGCCTGAGCTCAGCAACTGTGCAATATTTACGCTCAACAGTCGGATTCAAAGGCATGGTCACTACCGACGACCTGAGCGTAAAATCCGTCACCGACAAGGCTGGTTCACTCGCTACAGCTGTCGCACAGTCCCTACAGGCAGGCGTAACTATGCCACTATTCACTTTGAGTGCACCCAATGTACAGGATGCAGAGGGGGGCCTCAATAAAATCGTTGCAGCCGTCCAAGCGAACAGTACAGCAATGTCCAGCATCAAGGATTCCCAGACAGCAATTTCAAAATTTAAGAGTCTACCTACCGGTACAGTCGCAAATAGCGGGACCAGCTGTTGTGGCACGAGTAGCACAGTACTTATTGGTACGGACCCCGCTACGCAGGTCTGGAACTACTTCAAAGGCAAGGGATTAGACGACAACCACGTAGCTGCTATTATGGGTAACTTGAAGCAAGAATCGAGCTACAACCCAGAGATCATCCAGGGTGGTGGCACTACGAAGGATCCAAGTAATATCTCAGTCGGGTGGGGTATAGTACAGTGGACGCCAGGGTCCAAGGTGCTTAACATTGCTAAGAAACTAAAGATAACCGGCCCAATCTATGCGCTTGCGACACAGCTTGATATCGTGTGGGGTGAAATGAACAGTACAACGCCTGCTGGAGCAACTGGCTTCATGAACGGCTTCAAGGGGACAACTACTCTTGCTGACGCAACCTCATACTTTACCACTAACTATGAAGCTGCCGGAATTATTGGGCCACGACTCCAAGATGCTCAAGACGCCCTCAAAAAGTTTGGTGGCAGCGGTGGTGGCGTACCTGATGGCGCCAATGGAGCAAGCGGGGCAGGTTGTGCAGTCAGTACGACTTGTACTAGCGCTGCTGGTATAGCTAAAATCCTCTGCGCAGCCAAGAAGTATGATCCGGTAAGCTACCAAGAAAGTACCATCGGTGGCCACCAAGGTGCTGCAGCCTGGCATAAAAGCTGTCCAACCATCGGTCCAAGCTGCTACCTAGACTGTAGTGGACTTGTGAACATAGCAGTATATGATTCTTTCGGGGTAGATCTGAACGAGAATACCGATGGTGAGCGTGCTGATATTGGTAAATATTGGAAGAAGATATCCGCCAGCGAAGCGCAAGCAGGTGACATTTTCCAGCCAAATCCTGGGCACGTCATTATCGTTGACCACATACAAGGGAAGACCGTCTATTCATTCGCGGCAAATAACCCGAATGTATCGCAACCCAACCAGGTTAGTGCGGGTAGCTCTTACTCCACGACTGACAGTGATATGTTCCTTCGCTATATTGGTCCAGGCGTATAGTGTAATATAAGGATATAAGATGAAAAAAACACCCATCATCATACTCAGCACCGTCACCTTCATTCTGATAGTTGCCGTTAGCAATGCCAAATCGATTATTTACGGTGGTACCGAATTAAAAACACTCAGTAGTGCACCAGCCCTAACGGGGCAAATATCTCAAGTCTTAGCTAGTAGCAGCGATAACCAGTTGGATGTACCCGTGTACGGGCAGGATTACACGCTTCAAAATACTAAATACTTTGAGGGTAAGAATTGGGTTGTTACCACTATCAAACCACTCCGTAACAATATGAACCAAAACGTAGTAGTGCTCGAAAAGCAATCTGGCGTCTACGCAGTAGTACTCGGCCCAGGATCAGCATTTCCGCAGACTACTTCACTATCTATGCCTAACAGTCTTGGTCAGTATCTAAAGCAACAAGGGATGTTCTATGCAGCCACAGACTAGACTTCGTCGTTTAACGATCACGCTACTTATTGCGTGCGTTGCCCTTATCGCATGGCTGACATTTATTATACTGTCCGCTCTTCACACCGTTCATAGCACTGGCGTACTCTCCGTAACAGCATCAGAGCCAAGTGCCGTTATTACTATCAGCCAGCTTAATCACAATGCAGTGGCAATAGGCACCGGCAGTGCTAAGGTTCGACTTAAACCTGGTGACTATCTACTTGGCGCTAATGGTGCGGGTTTGAGTGCTACTAAAACCGTACACGTAGACCTTCAGAAGACGGTGACTTCCTCTCTAAATCTTGCAAAGGGTGGTAATAAACTACCCTCAGTCGAATCAGTTGGGTTCATAAATATGGATGTACTAGTAAACAGTGGTATAACCAATTCCCAGGCAAGTGACATTAAGACACAGTTCTTCACATACAAACCTTCGAGCAAATTGATAAATATTGATGCGGATAGCGTAGAACCAGGTGCCCACAACCCTGACAGTTATGATCCATTTACCCTAAATTTCACTGGCACTATCGACTCCACACCATTTAGCGCCACCGCGGCATACACTGGTTATGATGACGCTCAACTTACAATCTATGACCAAAATGGCACACGAGTATATCTTGGCCCAGGATTACCGGCTTACTAGGCCTTAGTGGCGCTCGAGCGGAATAATCGTACTTTCATCAGTAAAGTGCTTAACCACCACATCAGCATCAGTAGTAGTTAGAAACGTCTGATAGCGCTGCAG
>CAZBLZ010000014.1:1760-7113 GCA_964493045.1 uncultured Candidatus Saccharibacteria bacterium | reverse complement strand
GATTCGACTGGAAATTTCGGAATGTAAGCTAGCTCAACTACCGTATCTGCCTGTGAAATCTGACCATATACTTCACCAAGCGTGGCATTCAGTTTTATACATAACTCCATGCGTGACCTAGCAATTGTTGCGCCGAGTTCGCTCAATCGTAAATTCCAGGGAAATAACTCTTGTACACTCGGCTTATGTGCTCGTTTAAGTAACGCATTACGTTGAGCAAGTGTACGTCGGTAATTACGTCTATAGGCGCCGAAGCTTGCAACCGTCTGCTCTAGAAGGTCATCAAGATAGGTCCGACGGGCGTCAGGTGAACCGTGCAATAACTGTAGATGATTCGGCTCAAAGAGCACTACAGGCAGTGTATGTGGCAAGCTCAACCGTTGGTAACTCTTGCCATCCAACTCATACGTCTTAGTCTGACGGGGGATAGTTTGTAGCTTGACCGTACGCACCGCATCACCGCCCCCTATATGCGCATCCAGACGAAGCCACTCAGTATCGAACTGTAGTAAATCCGCGTCACTCACACGATATGAGTTACCCCGAGCGAGTACTAAAATTGCCTCAAGTAGGTTTGTTTTACCACTACCGTTAGGGCCAACGATTATGTTCACGCCCGTGCCAAATTCGAACGATGCATCCGCATACGATCGGAATTGCTGCAAACGAAGATCACTAATCATATTTGCTTCATTATAGTTATATGTAGAGAAAAGAGTAGCTTAGCTTTTGAGCGGCATAATGATATGAGTATAGTCATCTGAATCTGCGCCAGTGAGCATAACAGCCTCTAGTTTACCGTTGAAGCCTAGGCGTACTGATTTAGCATCCATGGCTTGCAGAGCATCTAATAAATACTTGGAATTGAGAGTTATCGACCCCGACCCCTTGGCTTCAACCTTAAGGGTGGCGTTGTTTTCACCTAGTTGAGAAGCAACAGCATGAATCCAAATACTCTCAGAGGGCTCGTCCACACTAACCACAACACTACCGGCACTTTCTCGAGCAAATAAACTAGAGACTTTTGTAATATTAGTAAGTTCCGAACGAGCAAGTGTAGCGGTTGTAGCGAAGGTAGCTGGAATGAGTTTACGGTAGTCGGGATAGTTACCTTCGATTAAGCGAGCAACTAGCTCAACATCCCCAGCACGGAATTGCACTTGCTGATCATCATGTACAACGCGGATTTCACCTTCGAAATCGTTAATAATACGCTGAACGTCATGTAGGGCAGTAGCCGGAATAAGTAGCTGCACATCCTGCGACACTTGAGACAAACGCTTTTCAGCCAAACGATAGCTGTCAGTTGCTGCCATGTAGAGCACGCCGTCTACTGTGTGGAAGTAGATACCCGTCAGTACTGGACGACTCTCATCATTCGAAGCTGCCATTAGAACTTGCTGTAGAGCTTTCTTAAGGAGTGGCCCTGAGATCTGCCATTCTGTACCACCTTCAATTGCTGGCATAACAGGGAACTCGTCAGCAGCAACACCATTGATAACAGACTTATAGCTCTCTGTCGTCACCTTAAGCCGCTGTTCATCCTGTTCTAGCTCAATGACCCCACTTGGCAGACCGTTCACGAAATCCTGTAACAAACGAGCAGGGACGGTCAGGGAGCCTTCTTCAGCAACCTGTGCACCTAGCTGACATGATATGGCAATATCAAGATTAGTAGCTGAGACACCTAAACGATTGCCCTCGATCTTTAAAAGGACATTGCTTAGTATTGGCAGGGTTCCTCTACTACTTGCTACTCGCGCTACAAGACCGAGTGCTTTGTTTAGGTTTTCCTGTGTGACTTTGAGTTTCATGTTATCCCCTTGTTCCTAATGAGTTGTTTTCTTTTAGTACCTGCTTGGCTCTTATTATAGGGGGTGTGGATAGAGTGGATAACTGGTACACCTTATCTGTTAATTGAGCACTTTTAGTAGGGTATAACTGTATAACAAATGTGTGCAAAGCTAGGTGGGAAACTGGCTGGTTTATCCTCCTACTGGTAATAGTGAAGTTTCGATGTGTGGGTAAGGTGCGGGATTTATTAGGAGTAAGCCTTGTGTTCATCACAGGTTGTGCACAGGTTTTACGCATACAAATGCTCCTTAATTTCAGCCAGTGCATTACGAATGTCAGCATCAAGGCGGGATTCTTTAGTTATCTTCTCGACTGAGTGAATGGCGGTAGTGTGGTCTTTACGTCCAAGTTCGCGGGCAATCTTAGGGAAGCTTAAATGAAGTTCGTTACGTAACATATACATAGCAACTTGACGGGGGACTACGATATCCTTGTCGCGTTTTGGCCCTATAATATCTTCAACACTTACTTGATAGTGTCGAGCGCAACGTTCAATAATCTGCCGAGCGCTTAAATGTTTCGGCCGTGCCTGGCTAGCTCCTAGTAGACCGGTGATGATTGCGAGGTTAGGTTCGAGTGCTCGCATTTCACAGAATGCCAGTAGCTGGTTAAGTGCGCCTTCGAGTTCGCGAATGTTAGTTTGTACGTTACTTGCCAGGTAGTCAACTACATCTCGTGGCAATACTATATTGTGCAGCTCTGACTTTATTTGCAGGATAGCACAACGAGTTTCATAGTCAGGGTTTTGCATATCAATACTCATGCCCCAAACAAATCGGCTGCGCAAACGCTCTTCAAGTGTAGGGATTTCGCGTGGTGGTTTATCGCTACTTATAATAATTTGCTTGTTTGCTTGGTGTAGGGCGTTGAAGGTATGGAAGAATTCTTCTTGGATCTTCTCTTTTCCAGCTAGAAACTGTACGTCGTCAACAATAAGCACGTCGGCACCGCGATAGAAGTCAGCGAAGTCGGTATTCTTCTTATAACGCAGTGCATCGACAAACTCTTGGACGAATTGTTCACTCGATACGTACACTACGCGTGCATCGCGTTTAGTCGCAAGTACTTCATTGCCCACTGCCTGGATCAGGTGAGTTTTGCCAATTCCTACGCCACCGTATAAAAATAGTGGATTGTATTTAGTACCAGGGTTGGCGGCGATTGCTTGGCAAGCAGCGTAGGCAAGCTCGTTTCCAGAGCCAACAACAAAGTTTTCGAACGTATAACGCTCGTTTATACCCTGGCGGTAGGCGTGAGCTAAACTGTTAGCCGCCTTAAGGGTCGGCTGAGAAGGAAGGGTAGAGGTATTAGCATTACTATTGCGCTGCTGTCGTGTAGGAGTAGATGGTGAAGCAATTGGGTCATCGGCTTCACTTCGGCGTACGATACTTTGAATCTTATATTCTACGGTTGGTTGTTCTACGCCATTTTTAACAAGGGTGGCAGTAACGAGTTCATTATACTTACGTTCTAGCTGCTGTTTTATAAAGACATTTGGAACGCCAATAAGTAATTGGTCAGCATCGCGCTTTAATAACTGTGTATTTTTGAACCAAGTTAAGTAGTTGCCTCTCGAGAGGGTAATCTCAATATCACCTAAAACGGCCTGCCACAACTTATCTTGATCCACGTTTTGTTCCTCACTTGTTACCCTGCAAATCTGTGTATAACTATAGCGCACCTCTGGGGAAGTTTTCCACAATATTTTCTACAACTATTTTACGGGGTGGGGAAGAACAGGGCAGGGGTAGAGTTATCCACAGGTTTTTGTCTCATCTGTTAATCTGTGGATAAAGCTTGGATAAAAGGGGAAAACTTGATACTATTGCATGCAGTATAAAACAGGGTAGCCACCTCTGGTCAAACACCGGTAGGTGTGGTATACTTTGATATAACGATAAATCTTATAAGAGAGTTTTTGAATGCCAAAGCGAACCTACCAACCAAAAAAACGCCACCGCGCTAAAGAGCACGGCTTTATTAAGCGAATGGCTACACGTGCCGGTCGCGCAGTATTAAACCGCCGCCGCAACAAAGGTCGCGCACGTCTTACGCACTAGGTCTTACTTAGGCCTGAACGCGCTGGTAACTCCAGCGCGTTTTTTATTCCATGAAGTATTTTAAGGTACACTGGTTGTAATATGATTGGTCGCACGAATCGGTTTCATGGCCGAGCTAGCATTAAACGTCTGTATACCCGCGGTAAATCGGTACGTGCTGGCAATTTAGCACTTAAATATGCGCCAAATGGTCGCCAAAGTTTTCGTTTAGCTGTGGTTGTGAGCCGTAAAGTAAGCAAATCTGCTGTAGTGCGTAATCGAATTCGCCGTAGATTGTATGAGAATGTTCGTATTTTGTCTAATGAATTTAATGAGGCTTATGATTTAGTCTTGCTTGTGTATGATGCGAGCCTTGCCGAACTTCCCTCTGCTGAACTTGCGAGTGAAGTTAAGCGAATCATTAAAAAAGCTAAGATTACTTCGGCCACCTCTGCTTGAGGCATGGTATAGTGGATGGTAAAGGAAGTTTTTTAATATGTTCACACACTTGATTGTTCAGCCGATTTTTAACCTTTTAGTACTTGTATATGCGATCTTACCTGGCCATAACTTTGGCCTCAGTTTGATTATCTTTACGATTCTCATCCGATTGCTTATGTGGCCATTGGTCAAAAAGCAACTTCGTCAGACTAAACTTATGCGCAAATTGCAGCCAGAACTCAAGCGCATCAAGCGAGAGACTAAGGGAAACCGACAACAAGAATCACTAATGATGATGGAGCTCTACAAAGAGCGCGGAGTGAACCCACTAGGTACAATTCCAATTTTGATCGTACAGTTGGTGGTTCTGATCGGCTTGTATAGTGGCCTTCGTCGAGTTATTGATGATCCTAAAAATATCGTTGATTTCGCCTACCCCGCCTTACAACATCTAGGCTGGATACAACACATAGCGCACCATGCGCCTGATTTTGATAACACACTATTCGGTTTTATTGATCTGAAGCGTAGTGCCCTAGGCCCTGCCGGTACATATGTCCCTGCCTTGCTGCTAGTGCTAGGTAGTGCAGTTATTCAATTCCTGACTAGTCGACAGCTGATGCCAGTAGACAAGAACTCACGTAAACTGCGAGATATCCTAAAAGATGCAGGAAATGGAACTCAAGCTGACCAAACTGAGGTCAATGCGGCAGTCGGTCGTAGCACTCAGTACATTATTCCAGTCATGGTGTTCCTGTTCACAGTTAATTTACCTGCGGCACTTAGCTTGTATTGGTTGGCTGGTGGACTTGTTGCTTACATCCAACAGAGTATTGCCCTTCGCGAGGATGAATCCGACTTAGAGAAGATTGCAGATGCTAAAACCACACACAAAGATGTGAGTAAGATCGTTGAAGCAGAAGTGGTTACACGACCAAAATCTAACACTAAATCTAAAAAGGCTCCGCAGAAGAAAACAACTAAACGGAGGAAATAGCCATGGAAGAGTCGTTGCAGTA
>CAZBLZ010000014.1:0-1660 GCA_964493045.1 uncultured Candidatus Saccharibacteria bacterium | reverse complement strand
TATAAAAAGCAGCGTGCAGAGCGGCTGGCAGTTACAGCTCAGGACTGGATTAAGCGCGTCAAGGACACTGGTGAGTCATTTGATGTGCGCCCAATGAATGCGGCAGATCGTCGAGTTGTCCACCAAGCGGCAGCTGATGCCGGCGTTGTAAGTGAATCGGTTGGCGAAGGTCGTGACCGACATATTGTACTGAAAATTTCTTAGGTTACATTATAGTGAAACAGCCACGAATTGTACTGTTCGGCGGTGGTACGGGTAGCTTTACCCTGCTTCAGGGTCTTAAAAGGCTGACACCTCATCTATCGGCAATTGTTAGCATGAGTGATGACGGTGGCTCGACGGGAATTCTTCGAGATGAGCTTGGCGTATTGCCGCCTGGTGATATACGGCAATGCCTCGTTGCGCTCAGTGATTTACCTGAAGTTCGTGATCTGTTTGGCTATCGTTTTGAAGCAGGTAGATTAAAGGGTCAGTCACTTGGAAACATAATCTTATCAGGCTTAGAACTGCAGTATGGTAATTTTGAGGATGCGGTACGGATCGCGGGCGACCTACTCCATAGCAGAGGGGCGGTTGTGCCTGTTACCTTTGATAAACATACACTGGTAGTGGACGATGGCTCTCAAGTATATCGAGGTGAACATATTATTGATGGTGCATTGCCTCTAAGCGCTGCGGCAACGGTACGCCTAGATCCACTTGCTCAGTTAAATCCTCGGGCGCGTGATGCGATTATGGAAGCAGATATGATAATCATTGCTCCGGGGAGTTTCCATACATCATTGCTGCCGATATTAGCGGTGTCAGGTATGGATGCAGCCTTAAAAGCGACGTCAGCTAAAGTTGTAAGCGTAACGAACCTTATCAACAAACCAGGTCAAACGGACGACTGGCATGTCGTGGACTATGTAAAACAGATAGAGCGTTATATTGGCGATGGTGTGCTTGATGTAGTGCTCTATAACTCAGAGCCAATTACCGACGCATTACTCCAAAAATATGCTGCTGAAGGTGAGTTCCCTGTACGAAATGAATTGGATCGTTTCGCTGAAGTCACTGATGTGTTAATGGTAGGCGCACGTTTAGTTTCTAAGGAAATAGCCATTCAAAGCTCGGCAAGTGATGTTGTGCGGCGTACTCTTATACGGCATGATGCACCCGCTGTCTGTAGTGAGATTAAAAAACTGCTACAAGATTAAGCGAAACCTTTAATTTAATCTTTAAGCATATATATTTGATTAAAACTGAGAATATTTAGTTACCGTTATTGCTTCGGCTCTGCTAAAGCGTCTTCATAAATATTCAGTGTTTGTTCTGCCATGCGCTTCCAGGAGTATGTGCCTGCTCGGGCTTTACCCGCAGTAATAAGAGTATTACGCAGTGTCTGGTCATTCAGCACCTCTGTGATTTTTGCAGCCATGTCAGATACATCCAAGGGGTTAAAGTAGTGAGCCCCATCCCCGTAGACCTCTGGTAGACAGCTTGCATTGCTGCTAACTACTGGCGCGCCGTGCATCATTGCCTCAAGGGCTGGCAGTCCAAAACCTTCGCTTAAGGATGGAAATACGTATGCTTGGCAATTTTCGAACATCCAGCGCAACTGTGCGTCGCTAATAAAATCAGTGAATATCACATTTTTAATGCCGAGCTCGTGGATTCT
>CAZBLZ010000013.1:12394-26147 GCA_964493045.1 uncultured Candidatus Saccharibacteria bacterium | reverse complement strand
TTGCTATCGCTGTTTTGGCCAACGTATACCGGCGTGCCACTACTGATGTCATATGAAGTTAGCTTGTTGCTCACGTTATTAACAACATATACGTAGTGCCCTGCGCCTGCTACTGCGAATGGAGTGCTCAAGTTGGCGTCACTGTTTTTGCCCACGTATACCGGCGTGCCGGTAACTAAATTGTATGCATTGATCTTGTTCGCTGAGCGATCAATAACGTATGCGTAATGTCCTACGACCGTCATGTTACGCGGGTCGGTCATGTTACTATCGCTGTTTACGCCAACAAGTGTTGGTACCGTACCCGCTACATACAACTGGCTAGTAGATGTACCGATAGTACCGATGCTAATACGATTGTTTATAGTGTCGGCCGTCAATACTGACGTACCGCTTGAGTTCTGGATTTGGAAGGCAGTCGTAGAGTTACTGTTATCTGTGAAAGTAGCAGCACCAGTGACACTCAGACTACCACTGCCTGAAATAGTTGCAGCATAGCTCGTAGACGCAAACGTCACGTATATACTGTGCGCGATGGTGCCAGCGTTTGTACCTGAAGGGAAAGTCGTAGGCATACCATTGCTAGCGCCACTGCCATAGGTACTGGTCGCATAGTAGTAAACAGAGCCGGCTATCCCAGAATCACTGGACATGCCACTATTAGAGCCGTCATTCACATCCGCCCAATACACAAGCCAGTAGCTTGTACCGGCATTTAGCGTAGGCGCACTAGTAAGAGAGACCGTATTCCAACCACTTGTTAATGTCGTCGATGCACTAGAGGCTACATACGCGGATGGAACGCCACCACTGTTAGTATAGACAGCTACCTGGAAATGGTTGGTTGGCGAACTATCAGGACTCGATACGTACACGGACATAGTACTCACCGCGCCCGTTTGGGTGGCCGTAAACTGGTTGGCATTAATAGTGTTGTTGTAAGCCGAGCCTGCGTTACCGCCTACTTTAGTGTAGCCGAGTGGCGACGGCGGCGTTCCGATACCAAGATTTACGTTACCTCCGACGGTGTCAACATTGACCAAGTTAGTGTTAGTAGCGTTCTGGATTTGGAAGGCAGTAGCTGAATTGGTTACTGACTTCACCGTTACACCAGCCGTTGACTTATTAGTCTGCAACGTTACTCCATCACTGCCCTGGATAGTCGTGGCACTGCCGCTAGCACTTGTATTATCACCGACAGTAATCGTCTGTGCTTGGCTACCGGTGCTGCCAATATTAATGGTTCGAGTCAGGTTTGAGCTACCTAAGGTAATTGAACCACCCGCACTACCCGTCTCCAGCTTTACCGTGCCCGTACCAGCGGCCAAGATGTTTACATCATTGTTACCACTGCCTGCCTGAATACTCAGGCTATTCGGTGCGCTAAGAGTCGAAGCCGTGAACATACTAGCCGTACCCGTACCACTGATCTTGAAGTCTGCAGTTTGCGTTGAACTACTCTGGTTCAGGATACTGTTACCATCCGATCCGGCATATTGCCAGCTCGCCCCGCCATTAGTGTTTGACCATATCAAGGTGGCAGTTGCGCCAGGCTTCAATAATGTACTCAGTAGGGTGAATCCCTGAGTACCAATGTTACTCAGATAGAGCAGTTTGCCGTAAGCCGTACTTGCTGTTGGACTTGGGATAGTTAAAGTCTGACTACTACTCGTCTGATTAACTGAAATTGATGAGTATAGGTCTACGGTAGTAGCAGCAGAGCCAATTGAGCCACCGCCCGAGAAGTTACCAAGTGCCAGTGTACCAAAGGTAGCAGCCCCACCAACCGTTACAGAACCATTGATAGTAGTGGCGGAAGCACTGCTACCAATTGAGATCGAAGTAGCCGTACTAGTACCAATACTCAAGGTACCACTCGTAGTCCTATCGAGTGAAGCTGCTTGTAGCGAGCCCGCAATTGCAGCCCCTGTAATATCTAGGCTACCAGTTTGGGCGGAAGGTGTTCCTGTCTGCAAAGTCACACCAGTACCACTAGTCAGAGCGCCACAGTTGTTTGATATGTCACAAACGGTATTACCATTCTGTAAATAAGCTGAGGCATAGGCTGTTCCTTGGACTTGTAAGGCATAGATTGGTGAGCCAACCCCTATACCAATGTTACCACTAGCCGCAACTGTAAGAGCCGGCACAGTACCTGTCCCAGATTCTGCATATGTCCCGTACATAACCACCGCAATTGCTCCGTTACTACCGCCGGTCGAAGCTGTACTCGGAAGGGCTGCATACGGATAACTATATGCGTAGTACGTACCGGCGGCCGCTGACCTATACGAGAAGCTACTTGAACCGACTGCCGCACCATTCGAGACAAAAGCAACCCAGTATGTCGTGTTCGCGGCTAGTGAAGCACTCACAGGAAGCGTGTTGTAAGAGTTTGCTACTAATGTTCCTTCAGCACTTTGGGCAATCAATGTAGTCGGCTTGTCCGCGCCACCGTCAGCGTAAATCGCCAAACGATATTTATCGTATGCAGGATTGGGATCAATGCTATTTATATATATAGATAGAGATGTAAGTGCACCGCCAGTCGCACCAGTACTTACTTTAGTGGCAGCAAAGTAGTTGGAGTCGCCACCGCCATCAGGAGTGGTCCCTGTTGTGTCACTAATGCCAATCGTCGCACTCGTCCCAGATGCGGCCGTACTGCCAACAGTAAAGCTGCCGTCATCACTTAGACTCAGAAGTGTGCCACCTGTCGAGTTTTGAACGTTTAGGGCCACTGTTGAGTAATCCGAGCCAGCGCCCTTAATATCAAGAGTAGCACTTGGCGTATCAGTACCAATACCGACACGTGAATTTACGGTATCTATAGTCATGACCGTTATGTCGCCAGTTGAATTATCAAATTGTATACCACTAGTGGAGTCAGTCTTAGCTAGTATGCTTGGGGTTATTACAGCTGTATTGCCCTGCAATGTGTCTGCTGTACCGGCACCTGAAATATTAAACGTTGCAGTCTGCGGACTTGCAGTGTTTTGCATGTATGTCGCATCTGCTTGATTCTGGGTTAATAGGTCGTACGTACCGGCAGCACCTTGATCTTGGATAACAAAGTCCTGGTTACCATTGCTCGACCCCTGTAATGTTAGCGTTGAGCGATTGGACCCATTCGTGCTTGCAAGTTGCTGAGCGCTAAAGGCGGCAGGTACAGCAGTAAGGCTTAGGCGTGGGTTCATTTCACCATCGCCGATGCTTGGGAACGTACCAGTCGTGACAGTTCCACCAATATTCATCGTCAACCAAAGCTGTTGGTCCCAGTTAATACCACTGAAGGCATTAATACTACCAAGGTTCGCACTTAGGTAGCCGTTTATCGTCTGCAGTCCTTGTGAATTAGCGTTAAGGTAGTCTTCCGTCCATAGGGCGGTCCCTCCGGAAGAGGCACTGTAGATTTTAAACTGAACGTTGTAGTTACCATCAGGAACAATCGCGCCACTTGCAGTCTGCAATCTAGCCTGGAAGTTAACGGTATTCGCTGATGCAGCGTATGCCATCTTTGGGGTATGGATATTTACTACCAGAAGTGACAAAACACCGAAAACGACAAGAGCAACAGGGCTAGACCTGCGCACAAAGAGTACTCGTTTTTTCGGTGTTTGTTTAAGCATTTTGGTTTGTTATTGTTTGTGTTTTGCGGCGTACCGCATTTAGCACTGCCTATATTCTCCCTCTTTAGGGTATCTGTTTCAAGGAAGGATAAGACAAAAAAATTAGTCAGCACAATAACTAGTGTTTCTAAATTTATACTCTTTTTCTGATGTATTTCATACATCAAAGTAGAGCTTCGTCCCTAGAACGTCGGTAACTATTACAACGCCATAGCAATCAAAACATAAGCTATTTGTAGTTATAATTGCAACGAGTACTTTATTTTACTCCTTGCGCGTTCGACTTATCCACAGCCCTGTTCTGCATTACTAAACAAATATAAAAACCCCTATCGTTTCAGATAGGGGTTTTAGGCGAAAGTTAAAGTGTAACTTAGGCGATTTTGTCGATCTTAACGACTGTCTGCAATTGGCGGTGGCCATGCAGTTTGTGAACGCGCTTCTTAGCTTTATAGCGGATAGCGGTGACCTTATCAGCTTTAGCTTCACCATCTACAATGGTAGCGCTAACGCTAACACCACTAACAAGTGGCGCGCCAACAGTGGTCTTATCGCCATCGATAACCAACAGAGCGTCAAATTTGACGGTCTTATCGGCGTCTTTTAGACGCTCGATGGTTATAGTTTCACCTTCGGCTACAACGTATTGTTTGCCACCGGTTGCGATTACTGCTTTTTTCATTATGTATTCCTTACAAGAAATTTTAAGTACCAATAGATAATATCAGATATAGCCGCCCCTGTAAAGAGCGGCTATACGTCAACAATGGAGTTTAATCAAACCTTCTCCAACGACAGATGTACCGCATAGCCGTCTACCATGAGATCGGCTGCGTATTGTGTTGGCTCAGTAGTATTGCATGTCTCAGCTAAAGTTTCATCCATGACAGTCTGTTTGTGCTCATCAAGCATTTGGTTAACTTCTGGCACGTCTGAAACCACGCGCAGGTTTATGCGATCTTCAACCTGGAGTCCAGCACTTTTACGAGCAGTTTGGACCTGGCGGACTAATTCACGCATAAGGCCCTCACGTTTTAGCTCTGGCGTCAGCTCAAAATCAAGCGTAGTATTGTAGACCTTACCTTCTTCGCCCACGGTCAGTACTTCCTCAATATGTGCTTCTTTGACGTTTAATTCTTCTTTGACGATCTGATTGTAGTGTAATGCAACATCACCAGACTCAGGTAGTTTAGTCATATACAAATGCGCACTAGCAAGCGGCTGGCGGACCTTAAGCTTATGAGCCGCGCGCTGTGAAAGCCCTTGCTCAATACCGTGACGGACTTCAGCCATTTCACGTACGACGGCTTCGTCAATGTCACCTGCCTCAGGCCAATCTAATAGATGCACGCTCTCATCGCCGGTAAGTTTTTGATACAACTCTTCAGCTAGGAACGGTGTAAATGGAGCTAATATCATACTTAGGCGCGTAAGCACGTAATGCAGTGTCTTGTAAGCGTCATTTTTGTCGGTATCATCTCCACTCTTCCAGAAACGACGACGACTCCTGCGAACATACCAGTTACTGGCATCATCAACAAATGCCATGACCGGCTCCAATGCGCCTGGGATATCATATGCATCCATACGTTCAGCAACATGGGATTGCAGTTGATGTAAGCGTGACAATACCCAAGTGTCGAGTGGATTAGCTACAGAGCCCGAAGGATCATCTAAATCACCGTTCCATTCCCAACCATCAACTGCTGCATACATTGTAAAGAAATCATACATGTTCCAGACCATAGCAAGCTTGCGCTGTACATCCTGAACGTCTTTGTCTTTGAGAGCAAAGTCTTCAGCATTCAAAACAGGGGCACTCAATAGCAGGAATCGTAGCGCATCTGCGCCGTATTGATCCATCAATTCATTTGGATCGGTATAATTGCCGTAACTCTTACTCATTTTACGCCCGTCGTTACCCGCCAGCGTACCGGTAACAATGACATTTTTAAATGAGTTTTCGCCGAACAAGGCAACGCCAACAGTATGGACATAGTAGAACCATGCGCGTACTTGACCTACATATTCAACAATGAAGTCACCTGGGAAACTAGCCTCAAATTTTTCGACATTTTCAAAAGGATAATGGAACTGTGCGAATGGCATACTGCCACTTTCAAACCAGCAATCAAGTACCTTTTCAATGCGCTTGTAGTGCACACCGTCCAGATCAAACTCAATGTCATCAACCCATGGGCGGTGATAATCGTCGAGTTCTTTACCGCTCAGCTCTTTGAGCTCTGCATAGCTACCAATGACTTTAACGTGTTCTTTACCGTCAGCATCTACACCCTTCCAGACCGGCATAGCAGTTGCCCAGAAACGATCACGGCTCACATTCCAATCTGGTGCGGTTTCAACCGTCTTCTGGAAACGACCATGCTTAATATGCTCCGGGAACCAGTTCACGTTTTCATTCTTTTCGAGCATGAGGTCTTTTTGACCTGCAACATTCAAGAACCAGCTTGGATGCGCTCGATACATAAGTCGCGTGCCACAGCGATAACAATGTGGATATGAGTGTACGATGTATTCGATCTTCCAAACTACCCCACGTGCATGTAGTTCTTTGGCAATCGGCTTGTTAGCCTCCCAGACATTTTGGCCCCTCCATTCGCCTTCTTGGTAGAACCCGTTCTCATCAATCACATTAACAAATGGGAAACCCATTTCCTTGCTAAGAGCGTAATCTTCTTCACCATAAGCAGGCGCTAGATGCACAATACCGGTACCATTTTCCATAGTTACATAGTCAGCATGCCAGATCTTGTGCGCTTGCTCACCGCGATTTTCAAATAACGGTTCGTAGCTCTTGCCGACTAACTCACTACCCTTAAGTGAGCCAACCAATGTAAACGGCACGGCGTTGTGTTTCTCATCGGTCAGAACTTTTTCCATGAGTTCCGTCGCTAAAATTACGTTAGTACCATCTTCAAGCTTCACTTCACTGTAGTCAGCATCTTCATGCACCGCTACTGCAGTATTGGCAGGTAACGTCCATGGTGTGGTCGTCCATGCTAGTACATAGCGATCTTCGCCCTGCAGTTTGAACTTAACGTATACACTTGGATCGCTAACATCCTTATAACTGCCAGCATCCATGGTGACCTCGGCCTTACTGAGCGGTGTTGCATCTCGCGTACAATATAAAAGGACACGTTCGCCCTCATAGATCTTATTATCGTCATACATCTTTTTGAATGCCCACCAAACACTCTCCATGAAATCCTTGTCCATGGTTTTGTAGGCGCCCTTAAAATCAACCCAGCGACCAATCCGATCAATTGTATCTTCCCATAAGCCACCAGTCGCAACCATGTTGTCGCGGCAGGTAGTAATGTATTCTTCCAGACTAATTTTCGTGCCAATGTCACGTCTATCTTGGATTCCAAGTTTCTTTTCAGTGAATACTTCGGCCGGTAGACCATGACAGTCCCAGCCCCACACGCGCTCAACACGTCTACCCTGCATCGTCCAGTAACGTGGCACAGCATCTTTAACGATTGAACTTAGCAGCGTGCCGTGGTGTGGCACACCAGTAATAAACGGGGGGCCATCATAAAATACGTATGCGTTATCTTTCGAGCGATTTTCGACTGATTTTTCGAACGTTTTGTTCTTCTTCCACTGCACAACGAGGTCTTTTTCGTATTCAAGTGCCTTGCGACGGTTACCGGCGGTAAACTTCATAGTGGGGGTATCTCCTTATCTGTTGATATATGAGAGCAATAAAAAAATCACCTCTCTTAGATTCTGGAATCCGCTGATGTCAGCGGACGGTACCATCCAGATTCCAAAAGAAGTGATTCTTTAGGCGCTTATTTACTTGGTCTTACGGGCCGAATTCCGTCGAGGTCTACTAAGGTGCCACTCACCTTTTCTACTCGCTGCTTCACGGTTGATAGCCGTTCATGTAGCAGTTGCTACAACGCATGTATTGTTTTAATCCTACCTCTCCTTGAGGAGTTTTGCAAGTGACGCTACTGATAGTCAATAGCGTAACTAGCTACTTCTTCTAGCTGTGGAAGTTGTGAACCTTGCCAACTTTTTATGTAACTGCCGTCGTCACCGGTAATGAGTATGGCTGGTTGAGTCATAAGGTCATAGAGGCTTGCGATTGCGCTACCATCACGAGTGTCAATATCGATCACCTGTAAATGACGGTCATCCACATTATGCGTAGTCTGCAAATCATGCACGAATTCTTCAACTCGACGCGCAAATTCTGATCTGGGACGGTACAGCACAACCACTTTCATAAGTATTGTTAGTATACCATCCAGCATAAGCAGTACCAACTGCAAAACACGATTCATAGAAAAAGAGCCCTATTTTCAGGGCTCTTCTTCTAGCTTTCTTATGCGGTGCTATGAGCAACCAGTAGTCGAGCCACAACTTGAGCAGACATAACAACTGCCCGAGCGCTGAGTCTGATTACCACAGTTGTAGCACAGTGGCGCAGCTGGATCCTGGGTCGGTTGCTTTGGCACTGTCACTGGAGTGGCTACAGAAGCATTCCTACTAGGCACGTCAGTCCGAGCTTCCGCTACCGTAACTTCAGCCTGCACTGGCACAGTAACCGGTTCTTCAAGTAGACTCGTCTGGAATTCAGGCATGTCATCAAATGATGCCAAACCGAGTTCTAAACGATCATCAAAGTTCAAGTAGTCAAGCGCCAGGCGACGCATGATGTAGTCAGTAATTGAGCTAGCAGTACGGATGTCACCATCGTCAGTAATGCCGCTCGGCGCAAAAGAAGTACCGCGTAACGTCTTTACGTAGCTCTTTAGAGGTACCCCGTACTGTAAACCATGACTTACACTGATTGCGAACGAGTCCATCAGGCCAGCTAGAGTTGAACCTTCCTTACTTACGTTAATGAACAGCTCACCAGGAGTACCATCTTCGTATTCGCTCACCGTGAAGTACCCTTTTAGGTCTGCAAGTTGGAAACGATATGTTCGGGCACTACGTACGCGTGGCAAGCGACGGCGTACTGCACCTTTCACCACAATGCGACCATCGAGGGTAGCATCTGGCGCTGTAGTGGCCTGGACGGCAGGAGCTGGTGCGAATGCTGCAGCAGCGGTAGCTGCTTCTGCGGCGTGAGATTCTTCCTTGCTCTCACTACCCTCTTTCTTAGCCATGCTAAGTGGTTGTGCAACCTTACAGTTGTCACGGTAAATTGCGACAGCCTTCAGGCCCATCTTCCATGAGTCTAAGTGAATCTGCTCGATATCTTCAACAGTTGCATCTTCAGGCATATTCACTGTCTTACTGATTGCACCAGATAAGAACGGCTGCACTGCAGACATCATCTTAACGTGGCCTAAGTAGTGAATAGCGTTGTCGCCCATTGAACAGGCAAAAACTGGCTCATGAGCTTTCAGAAGGTGCGGAGCTCCTAGAATGGTCTTTTCGGTGTCGATGTAAGCCACAATGTCATTAACCTGCTCTGGAGTATAGCCAAGAGCCTTCAGCGCGCGTGGCACGGTCTGGTTAACGATGTGCATCGTACCCCCACCAACAAGCTTCTTAACCTTCACTAGGCCGAGGTCGGGCTCAATACCCGTCGTGTCGCAGTCCATCATCAATCCGATTGTACCCGTTGGAGCAAGTACAGAAGCCTGCGAGTTACGTACACCATATCGTTCACCCAACTCCACTGCTTCATCCCAAGCCTGAGTTGCAGCGCTTAAGAGGTCTTCCGCGGCTAGACTAGCGTCAATGCCATCAACTGCCTTACGATGCATGCGCAGCACGTTCAGCATGCCCTCGCGATCTTTATTAAATCCAGCAAACGGGCCAACCTTTTGTGCGATCTTAGCGCTAGTGGCATAGCTGTGGCCGGTTAGAAGTGCAGTAATTGCAGCAGCTTGCGCACGACCTTCAGCACTATCGTAAGGTAAGCCCTGGGCCATCAAAAGCGCACCAAGGTTTGCGTAGCCGATACCGAGCTCACGATAAGCTTTAGCATTCTTAGTAATACGTGGAGTTGGATACTCGCTGTAACCGACAAGGATTTCCTGAGCAGTAAAGACCAATTCTACAGTGTGTCTGAAAGCCTCAATGTCAAAACTAAAGTCGTCATTCAAGTACTTGAGCAGGTTGATAGAAGCCAGGTTACAGGCTGAGTTATCAAGGTGCATATACTCAGAACAAGGGTTTGAACCATTGATGCGACCAGCAACAGGAGTGGTGTGCCACTTGTTGATAGTAGTGTCGAACTGCAAGCCTGGATCTGCACACTTCCATGCAGCTTCAGCAATCTGGCGCCAAATATCACGAGCCTTAACAGTACGAACGGTCTTGCCACTTGTAACTTCTTTTAGGTGCCAGTCTTCATTGTTTTCGACCGCATGCATGAAATCATCAGTTACCCGCACTGAGTTGTTAGCATTCTGGTACTGCACGCTAAAAATATCTTTACCATCCAAGCTCATATCAAAGCCAGCAGCTTGTAGTACACGAGCCTTGTCTTCTTCGATTGATTTACACCAGATGAATTCTTCAACATCAGGGTGCTCAACATTCATAATCACCATCTTGGCAGCACGTCGAGTTTTGCCGCCACTCTTGATTGCGCCAGCAGAAGCGTCAGCACCACGCATAAAGCTGAGTGGACCAGATGCAGTACCCGCACTCTTGCCAAGCTTTTCGACGGAGCTGCGAATTGGGCTAATGTTCACGCCGCTACCTGAGCCACCCTTAAAGATCATACCTTCATCGACATACCACTGGAGAATATCAGTCATAGTATCTTCCACACCGAGGATAAAGCAGGCGCTAGCCTGTTGCGCACGCTCAGACGCGCCAATGTTAAACCAAACAGGACTGTTAAATGCCGCGCGCTGAGTAGCCAATACGTACTTAAGCTCTTCGCGGTAGATTTCAGCTTCTGTAGCTTCAAAATAACCTTCTTGTTTACCTTGGCGAACAATCGTATCAACAACACGGTCAATTAGATGCTTCAGACTAGTCTCACGCTCTGCCGTACCCGGTGTACCTGTAAAATATTTCTGCGCTACAATGTTCAGCGCATTTTGAGACCAGTTCTCAGGAATCTCAATGTCTTTCTGTTCAAAAACTGCCTCACCGGTAAATGGATTCCTGATCGCTGAATCGCGGCGAATCCACTGCAAAGCATCGTATGCTTTGGTCTTCGGCTGCGTGAAAAAACGGCGCACCGAACTATTAGTTGTTTGTCCCATGTTGTTACCCTCACTCCCCTGGTAGCCACCCCTGGCAACCAGCTTATTTTATATGTTTTTGTTAGAGTCGTTCCCTCTAACGTTCTCTCGGTCACACCTTCGTGGTGCCTGAAAGGACGTCTTGGTAGGCTCTCCATATATTTCCATTCAATACGTCACTGTCTGAAATATATGGAGAGCCTACTAGTTTCGCCCGTCGTGGAATCGCCCTATGCCGCTTCGTGTTGTCGTATTTGTGACAATTCACGCTCAAAGCTCGCAATATCTTTAAATTGCCGGTAAACACTTGCGAAGCGTACATACGCCACTTCATCTAGGTTTGGCAAGCGCTCCATCACTAACTCACCAATCTTTACCGAAGGTATCTCTGCGTCAGTACAGTTGTACAATTGCTGTTCCACGCTGCCAACCAGCTGATCGAGCTGCATACTCGTTACTGGCGTCTTTTCACACGCCCGATATAATCCCGCAAGCAGCTTAGTCCGACTAAATAGTTGCCGTGATCCGTCCTTTTTAACGACCACTAACTGAGGTCGTTCTAAACGTTCATACGTTGTGAAACGATGGCTGCATTGTACGCAAGCTCGACGCCTACGCACCGCTTGGCCGGCATCGACGTCGCGACTTTCGATTACCTTGGTGTCGTCGCCGTTACACTGGCCACATTTCATAGCTTCAGCCTCCCTTTACATTCTTTAAGGTGCAACCACTTGCGTGTGCTTTCGGCCAATTCCCTCTTGCCTCAGTCACTACATATAGCGTTTTATACGTTAATCATACCGCCACGTATGGTGCTTATGCAAGCAAATTCTGGTGTATTATTTAGTACGAAGGAGTACTATTTCACCCCTATTAAAGAGCGTTGCTTGAGGGGTCGTTGTGGTCATTCGTTTCATCTTTGTGAGCGGCACGCTTAGCTAAGCGACGCAAGAATGAAGGGCGTTCAAGCTCATCTTCGTCATGATGAGATACAATTGCTTCAGAAGGCTGAGGCATGGGTGATGGAACATCGTCGTGTGACTCTTCTTTTTCATCCTCTTCATCAGCAATTGACCAAATGTTCGGCATTGGAGTGTCATTGTGGAAATCGGTAGTAGTTTCTACATGATCCTTGAGCTCCATGTCCATGTCCTGCATATCGTGCTCAGTAGCAGATGCCGTTGGTCCTGGAGTAGTAGGAGTTACAGCC
Source organism: uncultured Candidatus Saccharibacteria bacterium (assembly GCA_964493045.1). Classification (GTDB taxonomy): domain Bacteria; phylum Patescibacteriota; class Saccharimonadia; order Saccharimonadales; family UBA4665; genus JAJZCD01. The sequence goes on along the minus strand of CAZBLZ010000013.1, from coordinate 14,115 downwards.
GAAGGTTCAGAGCTATCAGCAGATACGTCGTCGCTGCCAAGCTGGCGCTTTGCAAAATAGGAAGCATCAAACCCGGTTGCCACTACAGTGATAATGATTTCGCCTTCAAGTTCAGGACTAATCGTGGCACCGAAAATGATGTTCGCATCAGGATCTGCGGCAGCAGTAATAGCTTCAGCGGCTGAGTTGATCTCATGCATACTTAAGTCATTACCGCCAATAACGTTAAACAATATACCTCGGGCACCATCAATACTTACCTCAAGTAGTGGGCTATCAATCGCCTGCTGCGCAGCTTGAACGGCGCGGTTGTCACCACTAGCACGACCAATGCCCATGAGTGCAGAGCCAGCGTTACTCATAACAGCCTTTACGTCAGCGAAGTCTAGGTTAATCAAGCCGTGTACAGTGATTAGATCAGAAATACCTTGCACACCTTGGCGTAATACATCGTCAGCCACACGGAAGGCTTCCATGAGCGGTGTCTGACGGTCAATCGTCTGAAGCAGACGATCGTTTGGAATAATAATAAGTGTATCAACTGAGGCACGTAGATTATCGATCGCCGTCTCGGCGTTACGACGACGCTTCTCACCTTCAAAGGCAAATGGCTTAGTGGCAAAGCCAACTACCAAAATATTAAGTTCTTTGGCAATATTAGCCACAACATGACCGGCACCACTACCGGTTCCGCCGCCAGCACCAAGCGTAACAAAGACCATGTCAGCACCCTCAAGTGCCTGCTTAATTTCGTCGTGTGACTCTTCAGCCGCTTTTTCGCCTACTGTCGGGTCGGCGCCTGCACCGAGACCACGGGTAGTGTCACGGCCTATGTGAATCTTCACAGCGGCTTTAGAATTCTGCAAAGCCTGAGCATCAGTGTTGACGGCTACAAACTCGACGCCTTCAATTCCAGCCTCAACCATGCGGTTAATAGCCGCACCACCGGCGCCGCCAACCCCAACGACTTTAATGCGTGCAAACGTTTCGATAGCTGGATCAACTGCTTGTGCCACTCTGTTACCCCGTTCTCTTTTGTAATTACTATAGTAAGCAGTATACCGGCTGCCCTCGAACTGTTCAACCCTATCCGCATACATTTGTGAGCTTACCGCTTATGCTCCGAGCACAATTTCCATAAGCCTATTTTAAAATAATTTTTATTGCCAAATTTACTGAACAAAAAAGTGTCTTTTGGGGGTTAAGAAAGTATCAACTATCATCGTTAACTCAATCCACCGAACAAGATTTTAGACGTTTTTCAGGATTTTGGGCAAGGATTACGACTTAAGTCGACCGAAAAGTCGACCTAATGCAGCGGGCATAGCACCATTCATCAGTTGATGGGTCGCCGCCTGATCACTGACATATGGGGTTAATAGTATATCAAGCAACATAAGGCCCGTAGCGGTTGCAAATGCCGGTTTATCAACAGTGTCAACTAGGCCGGCCAGGCCACGAATACGGCCAAGACGTGCAGGTAGTTGTAGCTTTTCTCGGGCAAACTCGCTAAGGCCCGGCAAAACCGCTGTGCCACCGACAATCACCACGCCACCAGGTAGCTTCCGTGACCGATGTATACGCTGCAATTCCTTTTCAACATACTCAAGAAGCTCTTCAACACGTGCCTCAACAATCATATTCACATCAGCACTTGGAAAACTGTGGACTTTATCATCAACTGTTACACGCACCAGTTTATCAACCGTAGGGTTTAGCTG
>CAZBLZ010000013.1:0-12294 GCA_964493045.1 uncultured Candidatus Saccharibacteria bacterium | reverse complement strand
TCCAGGCTTAAATCAAGGTTACGCATGTTCGGGCTAGCGGCAGTTACAATATGACAATCAACTTCCAAACGAACACCATGCATACCCACTGGGTCTTTGAGGTTATCTTGACCATCAAGCCGATAGTTCTTAGCAAATACCTGCACGATCTCGCGGTTTGGTGGCAATTTTACAATTGTCGCTGCTTCTTCGACTCGTTCACGGTCTTCAATGGTAATTTCACGGTCAGGACTACTAATCGCAATCACACCCCTGCTGTTAAGCCCTGTCACATGACCACCATTTACATTAACTGTTGCTTGGTGAATCTGAATGCCGCTAATTCGCTCGGCTTCAGTAATAGCTTGGATAATAGCTTCGGCTACATCATCAATATGCATGACCACGCCTTTGCGCATACCCTGGTTGGGTGCGCTACCATGGCCAATAACCGAAATTAAGTTTGAGTCAGACTGATCACGTGTTCCAACAACACAGCGAACTGTGGAAGTACCAATATCTAGGCCGACATAGGTTTGAGCGGCAGAACCTTCGCGCATATACAGCAGTATAGCGCCTATGCTTCAGATTACGCAAGAAGTTAAACCTATTTTTAGGCTTGGGTTAAGATTTCAGAGCCCGACTCAGTAACAAGTATCGTATGCTCAAACTGTGCTGAACGACTACCGTCCACGGTAAGCAGAGTCCAACCATCATGGGCTTGGAAAATACGTGGGCTACCTAATGTAGTAATCGGCTCTATGGCAATAGTCATACCTGCTTTTAACATTGGTCCAGCGCCAGCACGTCCATAGTTTGGAATCTCAGGATCCTCATGTAATTCATGGCCCACACCATGTCCTACTAGTTCCCGAACGATACCCAGACTATAACTATCCAACACCTTTTGTACGGCGGCTGAAATATCGCCAACACGACAACCATCTCGTACTACATCAATTCCGGCGTACAGGGCTCGTTCGGTGCCTTCAAGTAGCCTTTTACCGGCAGCATCAGCCTTATCTGCACCACCAATTGAGACCGAGATGCCGCCATCAGTTACCATGCCGTTGTATATTACGCCAAAGTCAAAATTTACAATGTCACCATCCGCAAATACATGATCATTTGGTATGCAATGCTGAACTTCATTATTAGTAGAGATACAGATAATATCCGGAAAACCCTCAAAGCCCTTGAATGCTGGCTTACCGCCAAGGCGAGTTAGTTCTCCAGCTGCAAGCGCAGATACATCCTTGGGTGTCATGCCAGCACGAACTTCTCGTTTGATCAATTGCAAGACCGTGGCAAGCATTCGCCCGCTCTCGCGCATATATTGGATCTCAGCCGGACTCTTTTGCTGCATGATTAGATACCTAGTTTTTGAGCAATACGTTGATGGACCTGTGCTGGCGAACCATTAGCGTCCACATTGTATACTTGGATACCTTTTTCATGCATGTAATCAATAATTGGACGAGTCACAGCTTGATAATCATTAAAGCGCTGCGAGATTGCGGCATCGTTGTCGTCCAGACGACCACGTTTCTCTAGACGTTCACGGACTACTTCCTCTTCAATATCTAGGTTTACGACTACAGGATCGTCTACGCGACCTGCTTCGTGTTGCTTAAGTAGCCAATCAATCTGCTTCTTAGTACGAGGGAATCCGTCCAAAATAAACTGCTCTTTAGTGTCAATCAAGTCGAGCACACGATCTACGACATTGATAACTTCATCATCGCTGAGGAGTTTGCCTTCAAGCATTTCGTGACGACGTCTGCCTGTAAATAAAACACGGAAAATTTCACCGGTTGAAATGTAAGCATAGCCATACTCATCGGCTAATTGATGACCTTGGATGCTTTTGCCGGCTCCGGCGGCTCCCATTAGGAGTATCATGCGTGTAATCGTTCCTTTACTATCCTGGCAATCGCACTTCCATCAGCACTATTGCCCACTTTACTTTTAATCGTAGCAATCACTTTACCCATCGCCTGCAGACCTTCTGCTCCCTGTTCAGCAATAACATCATTCACGATCTGAGTAAGCTCAGCTTCACTCAGCTGAGCGGGTAAATATTCTTCAATGATCAGCTTTTCGGCCAATTCTTTGTCCGCTCGCTCCTGCGAACCACCACGAACATACAAGTCTGCACTCTCTTGGCGTTTTTTAGCCTCACGGGCAAATAAGCCGACGATTTGCTCGTCGGCTATACCATCTGTGTTGCGTGTTTTACCTGCAACATCAGCATACGTAATTACCGTTTTTAGACCTCTAAGTGTTTCTACGCGAAGCGCATCACCACTTAGCATGGCGGTCTTAATGTCATCGTTAAGCTTCTGGCGAATCGCCATGACTTAGCGCTGGCCAAGTTTAATTTTCTTGAGCTTGAGAGCTTTGCGCTGGGTGCGAATAATTGCTTTCGCACGACGCTCACGCTTACTCATAGGCTTTTCGAAATACTGTCCTTGTTTTACGGCAATGATCAGACCAGACTGCTGCACACGTCGGTTAAAACGGCGAACCAAGTTCTCGGCTGACTCTTTACTATCTTTGCGGGTTACTTCTATCATATCGAGAACGATTATAGCGTAACAGAGGCCGGAGCGCAAGCAAACATCGGTATTTTGTGCCCCATTTATGTAACCTTCGATTTAAAGCCATATAAAAAACGGCTCATTTATACATGAGCGCGTCTAAGATCAAAAATTGTTTCCTTTAAGTGACTTGGCGTTTCTGGGTAGTGCGCTGACTCTTAAGTACGATGCTCTGAAGCTCTTTAAAGATAATAAACTGCTTGTTCGTGTGATAAATCTTGGTATTGCCTTGCTTCTCACTAATCAAAAACCCAGCCTTTTCAAGACGCTTCAGCTCACGTTGAATATTGCCAGCATCTTCTTTGATGAGCTTCGCCAATCCCCGTACGTGTGTCTTAAAATCAGGATACTTCGCATAAATTACGATAATCTTACGACGCACACGTGAAGTAATAAAAACATCTAACATAGTTCTACCTAACGATCCATAATTCCACTTAGCCTTTATTGTCTTTCCGACAACGTACTTTCTAGTATAGCTCTCACCTGACACCTTTTCAACCCAGTTTGTAGCGTAAACATTGGTGACGCCCTTATACTGTATGCAAGATGAATTATTATGAGGTTTTAGTAGCACACGCGACATATCACGGTAATGATGCGCTAACTTACAGTAGTGAAATGGCATTGTCCGTTGGCAGCCTAGTGCGTGTCAGTCTCCGCGAACGCAGTGTGCTCGGTATAGTGCTGCGTAAAGTGGATAAGCCCAACTTTACGGCCAAACCAATTGCTGCAGTCGCGCCTTACCCGCCCTTGCCACTACAAAACTTACAATTACTTGCGTGGCTACGTGCCTATTATCCAGCACCGCTTGGTGTAGCGGTACGACAGTTCGTACCGCCAACCGAGATTTTCCCAAAAAAGGAAATGAGCGCCAAAGTCTCCGCGGTCAGCTCAAGCCAGCTCCCTCGGCTTAGTGCTGACCAATCAGCGGCATTGGAAGCAATCGGCCCAAGCGGCACACATCTACTTCACGGCATAACAGGGAGCGGTAAATCACGTGTCTATGTCGAGCTAGCCTTACGCGCATTCGCCAACCAAAAATCAGCCGTAATTTTGACGCCAGAAATTGGCCTTACCGCCCAGCTAACACGCACATTCAAGGACGTATTTGGTACTGCAGTATTTGTACTCCACTCCGGTTTAACTGCAGCGCAGCGTCGTACTATTTGGTTCCAAATACTTGCACGTACTACCCCCACTGTCGTTATCGGTCCCCGCTCCGCTCTTTTCTCGCCACTAAGCGCTATTGGCGTAATCATAGTAGATGAATCACACGATAACGCGTACAAAAATGAGTCCGCTCCACACTACGAAGCAGGCCGCGTTGCAGGCAAGCTAGCAATGCTTCACGATGCCGCACTTGTTCTTGGTTCAGCAACACCCTCAATTGAGGATTACTATCTTGCCGAAACTAAAGATCGACCTATCATCGCTATGCGTAGCTTAGCCAAGAAGTCTGCAGATACTGCAACCGTTATAGAAATGGTCGACATGCGACGCTCCGAACTTTTTAGTCGTAATCGCCTGCTAAGCAACGCCCTACTTACACAAATCACCCAAGCCATGCAGCGTGGTGAGCAGGCGTTGGTATACCTAAATAGGCGAGGTACTGCTAACGTTATTTTATGTAGTAGCTGTGGTTGGCAGTCCCTCTGCCCCAACTGTGACTTAACCCTAACCTATCACGGTGACGAGCACGAATTGCGCTGCCATGTATGTGGCTTTCATAGTAACCTACCAACGTCATGCCCGTCTTGTTCTAACACTGAAATCTTATTCAAAAGCGTCGGTACAAAAGCAGTCGTTAGTGCGCTAGAAAAGCTATTCCCTACGGCCCGTATACAACGCTTCGATACAGACGCTAAAAAAACAGAAAGACTTGAACAACATTTGTCTTCAATTACCGAAGGTAATGTCGACATAATCGTCGGTACTCAGATGATCGGCAAAGGCTTAGATCTTCCTAAGCTTTCCGTCGTGGGGATCGTAAACGCAGACAGTAGCTTACTGATTCCTGACTACACGGCAGCTGAGCAGACATACCAGCTTATCAGTCAGGTGATAGGTCGCGTTGGTCGTGGCCACCGAGCAGGTCATGTGGTAGTACAAAGTTATGACCCTGAAAGCGCCACACTGCATGCCGCATTACATGGCAATTGGCAGGCATTTTATGCAGCTGAATTAGCTGAACGAAAAGCCTACCACTTTCCACCGTACACGTATTTATTAAAGCTCCGAGTGCTCCGCGCCAGCAGCATAAGCGCCGAAAAAGCCGCCGAAACACTTAACCAGAAACTGGCAAAGAGTTATCCTGACATAACTATTGAAGGGCCATCTCCATCATTTCGTCCACGCGAGCGTAGTAAATATAGCTGGCAGCTACTCATCAAGGCGCCTCGCAGACAGTTGCTCGTGGACATCATCAATACCTTGCCGTCTGGCTGGACATACGACATTGATCCAAGCAACCTTTTATAGGCGATACATACACGCACAGGCTTCCCCCTCGCCCCTGTTTTCGGTATACTATCTATCAAGATGAAACAAAGCCTTATTACCCTACCTAACCCCCACCTCCGAGAGTCCTCTAAAAAAGTTGGATACATCGACGAAAAAATTCTAGAGCTGATTAAAGATATGGAAGACATGACACTCGAATGGGAAGCGAGTCGTGAACATGAAGTTGGCGTCGCTCTGGCCGCCATTCAAATCGATGTACCACTTCGCGTCGTGGTCGTACGTAATAATTTCGACAACAAACAAGATAAAACATTTCGTACATTTATAAATCCAGTCATAACTAAATACGAAGGCGAACTGATCGAAGATTTTGAAGGCTGCCTGAGTGTTAAAGATATCTACGGAAAAGTTCCCCGATACCACAAGATACGCATTAAAGCATTGGATGTATCAGGGAAAGAAGTACGTTTTTCGGCTGAAGGATTCCTTGCGCGCGTATTTCAACACGAGATTGACCATACCAACGGCAAGGTCTTTTTGGATCATATCAAAGGCAATCCAAAGGCATTCTACACACTTGATTCAGATGGAAATTTACAACAACTTGATTACGAAAAAGACGTTAAGGATAGCACTATATTGTGGAACGAGTGACCGGCGAATCAATCATATTTTTTGGGACTGGCCCCGTGGCTGCTGCCTCGCTTGCATTGCTCGCGGACAGCTTTGACATTGAGGCTGTTATCACCAAACCACGAGCCGAGCATCACCGCGGCAGCGTACCAGTACTTGATACGGCTCATAAATTAGGGCTTCGCGTCATCGAAGCCACAGACAAGAAGAGCGTCTCCCAGAGAATAACAGAAGCACGTTTTACATCGCGTATAGGAGTACTCATCGACTTCGGCATAATTGTAGCTCAAGACGTAATTGACAGTTTTGAGCTTGGTATAGTGAATAGTCATTTTTCACTACTGCCCGAATGGCGTGGTGCTGACCCAATTACCTTTAGTATTTTGAGCGGGCAGGATAAAACTGGTGTCAGCCTAATGTTGCTTGTCCCTGCTATGGACGAAGGGCCACTACTCGCAATTGGCGAATACGATTTGCCAACCGACATCACCACCCCCGAACTCACATACGATCTTATTAACCTCAGCTATGCCTTACTTCGTGAGACACTACCTAAGTACATCGCGGGTAACGTACGTCCGACCCCCCAGGAGCGGGTTGCGACCGTAGTAGGCTATTCAGATCAAGCTAGCTATTCACGTAAGCTTACAAAGGAAGATAGCGTGCTGGACTGGAACAAGCCAGCAGCACAACTTGAGCGTGAGATTAGGGCTTTTCTGGATTGGCCTAAAAGTCGATGCGTAATCGGAGGGCATGCTGTCATTATCACTGAAGCTCATGTTGAAGCTGGCGAGGGAGTACCCGGTACGCTCTGGTTACAGGGTAAACACCTCGGCGTGTACTGCCAAAAAGATATCCTCATGATCCACAGGCTGAAGCCCGCAGGCAAACAGGAGATGTCTGTTGAAGCATTTTTAAATGGATACGGCAAAGACTTAGTTTAGAAATTGCAGAACACACATTTAAAAATACCCGCCATATAAAGCGGGTATTTTTCTTAAACTGAATATCTTAGTTTGGGGCAGACGTTGCAGATAACAGCTGTGGCGCCATCTGCTTAATTTCTAACTTAAGCGCCTCAAATACTCGGTTCACGACTTCTTTGTAATTTGGAAGGTTGGCTTCTAACCACTGCAGAGCTTGTGCTTGATTCGCTTCACCACCAGCGTCAATAAACTTCTCGAACTCATCAAGCTGAGCATCTGTCATTTGGTTTGCCAGATCAGTACCAACTCGTAGTTCCAGGGTTTCATAGATATGCTGGAGCATCGCTTTTTTTTGATCTTCAGGCAAAGTACCCAAGCCAAGTTCTGTCAGTAAATCGTTATCGAGTTTTAGCATACTTTTATTGTACCAGACGTGATCAAAACGAGTGAACCCCTACAATGTACGCTCAACTGATTCACGCGTGAAGAATTCAATTCGATCCCCAAGCTCCAAAGTAGTACGCGTAGTCGTTGATAGGCTAATACCGCCCATCTCACCCGCTGCAAGATCGCGCGCATCGTTTGGACCACGTTTGAGGCCTGTAAGCTCAGCGTCACCGATCCGTTCTTTACCACGGAAAATACGTGCTAGTGCCGGTACCTTCAGTGTACCGCCCTTAACTTCACCACCAGCGATGATTTCAGTCTTCGTGGTCTTGAATACACCCTTAACTTCTAGCTCACCCATTTCTTTTTCAACAATTTCATCAGCCAGCAGACCGCTAAGTTCAGTTTTTACGTCATCAATTAGCTCATAGATTACGTTATACAAACGGATGGATACCTGATCACGACTCGCAAGACGGCGGATATTTGGCGCAGCCGTCGTATTAAAGCCATAAATAATAGCACCCGCACTATGCGCCATGTGAATATCATTTTCGTTCACAGCACCTACACTACTACCAACTACCCGGACAGCAACCTCATCCGTTTCTACTGTATGTAAACTATCTGCGACAGATGTCAGTGAGCCCTGAACATCAGCCTTAATGATAATAGGGAGCTCTTGAAGTTTGTCGCTACGGCTGATGATACGCAGTAGCTCAGTACCACTTATATCACTGCGGCCATTACCACTAGAACGTTCAGTGGCGACTGACTCAGCCTGTGAGCGCGCTTCCTTCTCGTTTGCAACAACCGTAAATGCATCACCAAACTCGGGCAATGTCTTGAAGCCACTAATTGTCACAGGCATAGATGGCCCAGCAGATACGACTGGTTTGCCAATTGTATCCTCGAGGTTACGAACTTTTGCATATGTACCACCTGCAACAACAAATTGTCCGGGCTTAAGTGTTCCCTCTTCAATTAAGGCATGTGCAATCGGACCACGACCATGCTCAACATGTGCTTCAATAATCAAACCTCGAGCTGGCGCAGTAGCGTCAGCTTTTAGTTCTTCGACGTCAGCAACTAGTAGCACCGTATCAAGCAAGTCACTGATATTTTGATTAGCTTTAGCACTGACCTCCACCATTGGGACATCGCCGCCCCAAACTTTATCATCAGGTACGACTTGGTTCTCAGCCAACTGGCCCTTTACAAGACCCGAGTTGGCACCTTCTTTGTCGATCTTATTGATTGCGACTACAATTTTTACACCCGCATTTCGAGCATAGCGAATTGCCTCAATCGTCTGGGGCTTCACGCCATCATCAGCTGCCACCACTAGAATGACGATGTCAGTTAAGTGAGCACCATGCTCACGAATAGCCGCAAACGCTTCATGACCCGGTGTATCCAAAAAGGTAATCTTACGACCGTTGTGTTCAATCTGGTAGGCTGAAATGTGCTGCGTTATACCGCCAGCCTCACCCTTAGCGACATGAGCGCCGCGGATAGCGTCGAGGAGAGTTGTCTTACCATGGTCGACATGGCCCATCACAGCAACAACCGGTGGTCGTTCCGTAGCATTCTCGCCCGCTGGCAGCTTTTCGCGCTTAAGGGGTTCGGTGCTTGTCTTCTTTCTCTCAAGCGTAATATCGAGCCCTAATTCACCAACTACAATTTGCGCCGTATCAAAATCCAAGCGCTCGTTTATAGTAGCCATAATACCGTTTTTCATCAGCTCGCCAATCAAGCGCGTGACAGGTAGGCGCAGCTCTTCGGCTAGCGCTCCGACGGTAATGTTATCTTCGATTTGGATTGTCGTTGCCATTTCCGTGCGGAGTTCCTTTCTTGCCTAGGGCGTACAAGTATCTGCACGCGCTCGGTGGTTAGCTGATGTTTACAACATTATTGTTTTTATTTGCGCTTCAGTGAGAGCGAAATTTTACGAGCATCAGTGTCGATTTCGAGCACTTTAAACTCTTTCTTTTCGTTCAACTGGAAGATCTTTTCGGGATCGATGTTGTCATCGTCACCCATTTCGCTAACGTGAACCAAAGCTTCGACGCTTGGGCTCAATTGTACGAATGCACCAAACGGAGTGATGCGAGTAATCTTGCCTTCTACGTTATCACCCTTTTTAAAGGCTTTAACTTCCTTAAGCCATGGGTCTTCACTCATTTGCTTAAGACTCAAAGACAAGCGGTCTTTGTCGATAGCGATGATCTTAGCCTTAACGGTCTCACCAACCTTCACGTAGTCACGTGGGTTTTCGACGCGTTCCCAGCTAATTTCACTAATGTGAATTAGGCCTTCGATGCCATCAACGTTCACAAACGCACCGAAATCGATAACGCCCGTGACGATGCCTTCGACTTCGTCACCAACCTTAAGTTCAGCAAAACGAGCCTGCATGTCGTCCTTAACAGCTTCCTTCTCAGAGAAGATCAGCTTATTGTCCTTGCGGCTGACATCCAAAACGCGTACGCGAATTGGCTTGCCAGTAAGAGCATTCAACTTTTGCAAAATCTCATCCTTGTCGGCGCCACTTACGCGTGGGTAGTGACCAGCGGCAAGCTGAGATACGGGCAAGAAGCCGCGAATGCCTTCAAGCTCTACGAGCAAACCACCACGGTTCGCGTCATAGGCAGTTACTTCGACGATCTCAGACGCATCAAAGATACGCTGTAGTTCATCCCAACCACGATCCTTAGCGGCACGACGCATGCTTAGCAGCGCGTAGCCCTCTTCCATTTCAGGGTCAATCACACTAACGGTTACGGTTTGGTTCTCTTCAAGAGTCTGGCCGTGACCAACTTCTCGACGCATAACCACACCGACGCCACGCGGACCAAGGTCAATCCAGACCTGGTGTTTGCGTACAGACGCGATTGTCCCCTCGATGACGTCTCCGGCCTCGAGTTGTTTGACTTCGCTGCCAGCTAGCAGCTCATCCATTGTTATTGATGTATTGTTTGGCATGTTCTTACGATGCCTCCTTTGTAGTGTATTTCCCGCCGGCACACTCAAGATGTAAATAACACCGTTAGCATACCATTAAGATTACTAGTTATTATAGCAGAGAAACGGGGGTAAAACAAAGGTTGGTTGACAACTATGTTCAGGGTCTATCGTGGTACACTAATTGCATGTATATAGGGATTGATATTGGGGGCACTAAAACGCTGGTTGCAGCACTAACAAACGAGGGTGTGATTCACGAATCAGTCAAATTCCCTACTCCTGAAGATTATGATACGTTTTTGGTAGAACTCCGCACTACCATCGCAAGTATGTCCACCAAAGATTTTAGAGCTGGTGCCGTAGCAGCGCCCGGTGCAATCGATCGCAAGCGCGGCATATTTGAAAAAGGAGGCAACCTAAAATGGCGCAACATCCATTTACAACACGACGTTGAACGCATCACCCATTGCCCTATGTTAATCGAGAATGACGCAAACTTAGCAGGTCTGTCCGAAGCAATGCTGGTCAAAGATAAACACGCAAAAGTTCTATATGTAACCGTTAGCACTGGTATCGGCACCGGATTTATCGTAGACCAAAAGATAGACCCTACCATGGCAGACAGCGAGGGTGGTCAGATGATGCTTCAGCGCGGCAACAAACTCATAAAGTGGGAGGCATTTGCAAGCGGCCGTGCAATTTATGAGCGCTATCATCAGAAAGCATCTGAGATTAACGACCCTGCCATATGGAAGACCGTAGCTAAAGATTTAGCCGTTGGTTTTATCGATCTGCTCGCAGTCACTCAACCCGACATTATTGTAATTGGCGGAGGCGTCGGTCACTACTTAGAAAAATTTCATGATCCACTAGTAGCTGAGCTACATAAATATGCCACACCAATGGTTGACGTACCGCCCATTATTAAGGCCGGACGTCCAGAGGAGGCCGTAGTATATGGCTGTTACGATCTAGCGCGGAGTGTTCATGCCTAGTGCGTTAACGGTGAGCTCTCTTGCAAACCGTGTCTCCGTGGACTATCCTAATGTGCGTTTCGTGGATGCTAAACGCTTCGCGTGGGATGCCGACAAGCAACAAGTCTCATACCAATCTTCTGGCAAGCATAATGAACTTGCGTTACTACACGAACTTGGACACGCTCTACTTAGGCATACAGCATACATACATGATATTGAGCTCATCCAACTTGAGCTGGCAGCTTGGGAGAAGGCTCGTAAGCTAGCTCAAGATTATGACGTCACCTTCGACGAAGACTATGTGCAAGATTGTCTTGATACATACCGTGATTGGCTTCACTTACGCGCTACTTGTCCGAGCTGCTTCGGCCGCGCTCTTCAAGCCAACACACGCCAATACCGCTGCTTTAACTGCCAAACAGAATGGGGCGTTAGCCGCAGTCGCTTATGTCGCCCTTACCGCCTAAAAACCGCCTAAACAATACAAAAAACCTCTCGTTGAGAGGTTTTTTGTAATCTGGAAGATTAAGACTTAAGCAGCCAAATCTAAATCAGATTTTTTAGTACGACGACTAATGCGGCCACCGATTGCACCAAATTTGCGAGCACGTTCGCGACCTTCTTCACCAGCAGCGAAGCCACCAGTCTTACCATTCTTGCCACCGCGGCGGCCAATTTCAGCGTAAAAGTCTGAACCGTATTTATTCTTGTTTGTCATAGCAGCCTTCTGGCCACCAGCTTTAGTTCCAGCCATTATAAACACCTCCCAAGGTGATTTATTTGATTTGCTCCGAAATAAAAATAAGAGGACCCTACATACTATGCGTACGTGGGAACCCTCTTATTCTTTTCGAATTATGCTTATGATATCATAGCTTATGCTTCTTGTCAATATGCATGCGCTTTTATTAGTACTCTGCGCTCTCTTAGATCGCTCCCAAAAGAAAAAGACCATCCTGTAAGGATGGTCTTTTTATAATACGGCACCGTGCTATTTTCCCAGGGCTCAGGCCCAAGTATTGTAACCGCTGAGAGGCTTAACTGCTGTGTTCGGTATGGGAACAGGTGTTTCCCTCTCGCTATGGGCACCGATTTAACACACTAAGCCTTAGCTTGGTAAGTTAAATCGGTGTCCATACGCTGCGCGTATTTTTATGATCACAAATAAATTTCAAATAGAAAGCTTAAAACAAACTGACTTATTGGTAAGCGTGTAATTGATACACACCAATAACTAGTCAATGCACTCCTCTAGACTATCTACCAACGGGGGCAAATAATCTAGAGAACGTAAAAAGTCGATGGACCTATTAGTACGCTTCGGCTACACATGTTGCCATGCTTCCACCTTGCGCCTATCAA